>NZ_DAMCAM010000032.1:0-35371 GCF_032059615.1 Melaminivora sp.
CGCATTTCAATCCGCGCGGACGTGTTCTCGCGCGCGCTCTTTTTCTTTCTTTCTTACTCCCTCCCCCTCTGGGGGAGGGAGTGAAAACCGGGCCCCGGGTGCAATGCGCACACGGTGCTCTGCATGAGCCTTGCCTTTCTTCCCCATCCCAGGCCGAGCGAAGCGTCGGCCCGAGTCATGGCCGCTCACCCCTTCAATCCTGCGCCTGTGGCGAGGCGCTGGCGGGGTGGCATGCACGCGCAGCGAGCATGCTTCGTCATCTGACTCGCTGCGGTTGTCTGAACGAAGCGCAATAGCGCGGAGTGAGTTCCGCAGCGCACCCCGCCAGCGCCTCGCCACAGGTTGCCCCCGCGCTTGCAAAGCGCGGGGGTCGCAGGATGCAGGGGCGCGCTTCTTTGCTTACTTTCTTGTCGCCCGACAAGAAAGTAAGTCGCCCGCCGGGGCGAGTCCCGGCCCCCCACGCCCAAAACAACCCTGACAACAAAACCAGCAACAAAACCAGCCAAACCCCGTGCCAGCCAATGAAACTTCGCTACAAAAAAACTAGCCAACCCACACCACCGCCCCCGAAAACGTCACAAACGCCAACCCCGTACTCACCAAAATAATCCGCGCCACCCTCCCCCCATGCGCCCCAAACCGCTCCGCCAGCAACGACACATTGCTCGCACTCGGCAGCGCCGCCACCAGCACCAGCGTGGTCACCGCCAGCGGCGCCAGCTCCAGCCCCAGCAGCAGCGCCACCTGGCAGGCCAGCCAGACCAGCAGCGGGTGCAGCAGCAGCTTGGCCAGCGCCACCGGCACGTAGTCGCGCGGCGCCACGCGCTCGGCGTGGTTCATCTGCGAGCGCGCCAGCACCGCGCCGATGGCAAACAGCGCCACGGGCGAGGCGGCGGCGGCGAGCATGGCCACGGTCTGCTCCAGCGGCGCGGGCAGCGACAGCGACGCCGCCGAGGCCATGGCGCCCAGGGCGATGGACCAGGGCAGCGGGTTGGCCAGCACGCCGCGCAGGGCCAGGCGCAGCGCGCGGGCTGCGCTGCCGCCGCCCAGCGACAGGCGCGACAGGGCGATGCACAGGGAGCTGGTCACGATCATGTCCAGCGCCATGGTCGGGATGACGGTGCCGGCGCTGGCCTGGCCCAGCAGCGCCACCAGGAGCGGCACGCCCATGAAGCCCGAGTTCGGAAAGGCCGCCACCAGGGCGCCGAAGGCCGCGTCGTTCCAGCCCCAGCGCGCCCGGGTGGCAAACGTCGTGCCCAGCGCCATGACCAGGCCACTGAACAGATAGACCCCGGCCACGACCGGGTCGAGCAGCTGGGCGATGGGGGTCTGGGCACCGAAGCGATACAGCATGCACGGCAGGGCGAAATACAGCACGAAGCTGTTGAGCCCGGCGATGGCCGGCAGCGGCAGCAGGCCCAGGCGCGTGGCGGCGTAGCCTGCCAGCACCAGCGCGAAGAAGGGAAAGGTGACCGACAGGACCGACAGCACGGGGCGATTGTGGCAGTTGGCGCGGCCGTCGGGCGCGCTCGCTATCATCGTGCGCTTCGCGCGGCGCGGCCCCTCGCGCCCGGCCGGCCACGCCGGCCCCCGACCCTTCCCCCACCCTCCTCGCTTCCCCCATGTCCGGTCTGAACCTGGCCCAGCTGCAAGCCGTGCACTACACCGAGGGCCCGTGCCTGGTGCTGGCCGGCGCCGGCTCAGGGAAAACGCGCGTCATCACGCACAAGATCGCCCGGCTGATCGAGACCGGCCTCGCGCCCCGGCGCATCGCCGCCATCACCTTCACCAACAAGGCCGCCGCCGAGATGCGCGAGCGCGCGTCCGGACTGATCGGGCGCCAGGCCAAGGAGGTGCTGGTGTGCACCTTCCACGCCCTGGGCGTGCGCATGGTGCGGGAGGACGGCCACGTGCTGGGCCTGAAGCCCAATTTCAGCATCCTGGACCAGGACGACGTGACCAGCATCCTGAAGGACTGCGCCGGCGGCAGCACCGACGCGGCCACCGCGCGCCAGTGGCAGTGGGCGATCAGCAGCTGGAAGAACCAGGGCTGGGACGCGCGCCGGGCGCTGGCCATGGCCAGTGATGACCACGAGCGCAGCATCGCCCTCGTCATGCAGCGCTACGAGGAGCGCCTGGCCGCCTACCAGAGCGTGGACTTCGACGACCTGATCGGCCTGCCCATGCGCCTGCTCAGGGGCCACCCGGAGGTGCGCGAGAAGTGGCAGCGCGTGCTGGGCCATGTGCTGGTCGATGAGTACCAGGACACCAACGCCACGCAGTACGAGCTTTTGAAGATGCTGGTGGGCGAGCGGGCGCGCCTCACGGCCGTGGGCGACGACGACCAGAGCATCTATGGCTGGCGCGGCGCGACGCTGGACAATCTGAAGAAGCTGCCGGTGGACTTCCCCCAGCTCAAGGTCATCAAGCTGGAGCAGAACTACCGCTCGACCAGCGCCATCCTGCGCGCGGCCAACCACGTCATCGGACCCAACCCGAAGCTGTTTCCGAAGACCTTGTTCAGTGAACTGGGCGAGGGCGAGCCGGTGCGCGTGGTGGACTGCGACAACGAGGAGCACGAGGCCGAGCGCGCCGTGGCGCGCATCCTGGGCCTGCGCGCCGCGGCCAACCCGCCGCCGGCGTGGAAGGGCTTTGCCATCCTGTACCGCGCGAATCACCAGGCCAAGCCGTTCGAGAAGGCACTGCGCAAGGCCAGCATCCCGTACAAGGTCTCGGGCGGCACCTCGTTCTTCGACCGCGCCGAGATCCGCGACCTGTGCGCCTGGTTCCGGCTGTGGATCAACAACGACGACGACCCGGCCTTCCTGCGCGCCGTGGCCAATCCGAAGCGCGGCATCGGCCACACCACGCTGGGCGCGCTGGGCGCCTTTGCCGCGCAACACCGCACCAGCATGTTCGGCGCGCTGTTCAACGCCATGCTGCCGGCGGCCGTCCCGAAGCGCGCGCTGGACGGCCTGACCGAGTTTGGCCGCGCCATCAACGACCTGGAGTACCGCGCCCGCCACACGCACGGCTTTGAAGCCGCGCGCGCCTTTCTGGCCGACTGGCTGAAGGACATCGGCTACGAGCAGCACCTGTACGATGCCGAGGACAGCGAGAAGGTGGCCGCCGCCCGCTGGAGCAACGTGCTGGAGTTCTGCGACTGGATGGCCCAGCGCGCCGGCGGCCAGATCGAAGACGCCGCCGGCACTACGACCCAGAAGGAAACCAAGAGCCTGCTGGAAGTCGCCCAGACCATCGCCCTGCTGTCCACCATCTCCGAGCGCGAACAGGAGCAGGACATGGTGGTGCTGTCCACCCTGCACGCCAGCAAGGGCCTGGAGTGGCCGCACGTGGTGCTGGCCGGCGTGACCGAAGGCATGCTGCCCTTCAAGCTGGACGACGAGGAAGGCCGCGCCACGAGCGTCACGGAGGACGTCGCCGCGCGGCTGCAGGAAGAGCGCCGGCTGATGTACGTCGGCATCACCCGTGCGCAGCGCACGCTGGCCGTGAGCTGGACCAAGAAGCGCAAGAAGGGCCGCGAAATGGTTGCCGCGCAACCCAGCCGTTTCATCGCCGAGATGAAGCTCGACGCCAGCACCGCGCGCGAGGACCCGCGCGAGAAGCTGCGCCAGCTGCGCGCAGAATTCGCCGCACGGGCGCAGGCGCAACCGGCCGCTGCTGGTTGAGCGCCTTCCCACAATGCTTCCATAACGATAGCTACAACCCTTTGTCGAACAATGGTTTGAAGGCAAAAACACCCAATATGCCCCGTCCACCCTCTGCCCTCCATCCCCGCTCCCGTGCCGGCCGGGCGCGCCCGCTGTCCGCGCTCCTGCTGGCAGCCCTGCTGCCCCTGCCTGCGCTGGCCCGGCAGGCGGCCCCGGCGCCCGCCACCGAGGCCGGGCCGGGCTGGCGCCAGTGCGCCGCGCTGGGCGGCGACGACTCCGCCCGCCTGGCATGCTTCGACCAGTGGGCCGGGCAGCAGGTCTGGCGCGCGCCCGCGGCCAGCGCCAGCGCCCTGCCCGCCGAGGGCGGCGCCCGGCCCGAGGGCGGCCCCGCAGGCTCGGCCGCCGTGCAGGCCGCCCCGGCGCACGTCCGGGCCGAGCCCACCGAGGATGGCTGCCGCGACGACACCTACAGCACGCTGTCGCGCTTCTGGGAACTGGACGAGGACACCGACTGCGGCCTGCTGCGTTTTCGCGGCTACCGGCCCATGACGGTGTCCGTGGTGGCCTCCAGCAGCGTCAACCGCCAGCCCACCTCCGACAACCAGGACAACACGGCGCAAAGGCCGGTGGACTACCGCCGCTCGGAGATGCGCATGCAGCTGTCGGTGCGCACCAAACTGGCCAGCGGCCTGCTGCCCGTGGCCGACCCGCGCCTGCGCGACTCGCTGTGGTTCGGCTACACCCAGCAGTCGTACTGGCAGCTGTTTTCTTCGCAGATCTCGCGGCCGTTTCGCAACACCGACCACGAGCCGGAGATCATGTACGTCTATCCGACCGACGCGGCCCTGCCCTGGGGCTGGCGCTGGCGCTACAGCGGCATCGGCCTGGTGCACCAGTCCAACGGCCAGAGCGACCCGCTGTCGCGCAGCTGGAACCGCGCCTACCTGATGACCGGCTTCGAGCAGGGCGACCGCTTCAGCGTCACCGCCCGCGTCTGGAAGCGGCTGCGCGAGAGCGCCGACCGCGACGACAACCCCGGCATCTCCAACTACATCGGCCGCGCCGAGCTCAGCCTGGGCTGGAACCCCGACCGCGACAACCGGCTCACACTGACCACCCGCCACGCCCTGGCCGGCAGCGGGCGCGGCTCGGTGCGCCTGGACTGGCTGCACACGCTGGGCACGCACCTGGTCGGGCCGCGCAGCAACCTGCGCCTGCACACGCAGCTGTTTTCCGGCTACGGCGACAGCCTGATCGACTACAACCGCCGGCGCACGGTCTTCAGCGTGGGCGTGAGCCTGGTCGATTTTTGACCGATTCCTGACGCCTGTTACCTGCGCTGGCCACCTGGCGGCTTGTGGGGTACACCGGCGGCCGGGACAATCACCCGGGGCCCAGCACGCACAATCGCACCGGTGTGCAAGGAGATCGACCATGGACCTGCAGTACCAGCTCAAGGCCGGCAGCTACTACCTGTACGACCTGCGCGAGGCACCCAGCGCGGTGACGGGCGAGCGCCGCTTCAAGCTCAAGACCGACATCGTCGCCATCGCCTTCGACCGCCTCACCGGCCACGTGCACCAGCATGGCAGCCCGGCACGCATCCAGTCCTGGGCCGCGCACACGCGCCGGCGCCTGCGCGCCGCCGGCCGGCTGGACGTGGCCAACGACCTGGTCGTCGTCTCCGGCCCCCTGCCGGTGGACGAACTCAACAAGTGCCTGTGGATCGCCGGCTACTGCCGGCGCATGTTCTCGCGCCTGGCCAGCCTGCCGCACGGCAAGCTGCAGCGCGCCGCCGAGCCGCGCGGCCCGGGTTTTGCCTCGGCGTCCTCCCGGGCGTCCTCCCGGACGCACTCCCAGTCCTCGTCCTGGCGCCGGGCCGCCTGACCACGCCGGGGCCTACGCCGCTGGCCCGCCCTCGTCCGCCAGCGCGCCGTCCTGCGGCTCGGCGTGCTTGACCACGGTGACCGGCACGGGGCTCATGTGCACCAGCTGCTGCGACACCGACCCGAGGAAGGCCCCGCGCAACCCGCCCAGGCCGCGCGCACCGACAAGCAGTGCGTCGCAGCCGCAGCGCTCGACCATATCCACCAGCGTGGCGGCCACCGGCCCCAGACCCAGCTCGGTCTCGTGCGGCACGCCAGCGGCCCGCACCAGCGCCAGGGCATCGGCCAGCAGGTGGGCGCCGGCCTCGATGCTGGCCTCGGCCACCGCGTCGGCGCCCTGCGTGGCCAGCTCCAGCAGCGACGCCTCTTCCTGCACATGGCCCAGCACCAGGGTGGCCGACAGCCCCCCGCGGTGCACCAGGTCCAGCGCGTGGTGCACGGCGTCCAGCGCCAGCGGCGAGCCATCGACGGCGATCATGATTCTGAGCATGGTTTTTCTCCTTGGGGTTGCATGCGGGCCCGGCCGCTGCGGGCGCGGGCTCTCTGGGACAATCACGCCCCATCATGCTGCAATTTGACCTGCTCGCCACCGACCCCTCCAGCCACGCCCGGCGCGGGCGCCTCACGCTCAACCACGGCGTGGTGCAGACCCCCATCTTCATGCCCGTGGGCACCTATGGCACGGTCAAGGGCGTCATGCCGAGAAGCCTCACCGAGATGGGCGCGCAGATCATCCTGGGCAACACCTTCCACCTGTGGATGCGTCCCGGCCTGGACGTGGTGCAGAGCTTTGGCGGCCTGCACGCCTTCGAGCAGTGGGACAGGCCCATCCTGACCGACTCGGGCGGCTTTCAGGTCTGGAGCCTGGGGGCCATGCGCAAGATCACCGAAGAAGGCGTGCACTTTCGCAGCCCGGTCAATGGCGACAAGCTGTTCATGTCGCCCGAGGTGAGCATGCAGATCCAGACGACGCTCAACTCCGACATCGTCATGCAGCTCGACGAGTGCACGCCGTACGAGACGGGCGGGCGCAAGACGACCGAGGCCGAAGCCCGCAAGAGCATGGAGATGAGCCGGCGCTGGGCCGTGCGCTCGCGCGACGAGTTCGCGCGCCTGGCCAACCCCAACGCGCTGTTCGGCATCGTGCAGGGCGGCATGTTCGAGCATCTGCGCCAGGAGTCGCTGGACGCCCTGGTGGAGATGGACTTTCCCGGCTACGCCATCGGCGGGGTCAGCGTCGGCGAGCCCAAGGACGAGATGCTGGCCATCATGGCGCACACGCCGCACCGCCTGCCCGCGCACAAGCCGCGCTACCTGATGGGCGTGGGCACGCCCGAGGACCTGGTCGAGGGCGTGGCCTGCGGCGTGGACATGTTCGACTGCGTCATGCCCACGCGCAACGCGAGAAACGGCACCCTCTTCACGCGTTTTGGCGACCTGAAGATCAGGAACGCCCGGCACCGCCAGGACCACCGCCCCATCGACCCCAGCTGCACCTGCCACGCCTGCGCGGGCAGCTCGGGCGTGGCCTGGGACGCGGGCGGGCGCGGCGGCTTCTCGCGCGCCTACCTGCACCACCTGGAGCGCTGTGGCGAGATGCTGGGGCCCATGCTGACCACCATCCACAACCTGCACTACTACCTGAACCTCATGCAGGAGATGCGCGACGCGCTGGACGCGGGCACGTTCGCGCAGTTCCGGGCCCGCTTCCAGGCCGAGCGCGCACGGGGCGTGTAGCACCCCGCCCTCTTTTTGCCCCCATCTGAAGGCACACACCCATGCTGACCCTGCACCACCTCGAAACCTCGCGCTCACAGCGCATCCTGTGGCTGCTCGAAGAGCTTGGCGTGCCCTACCAGCTCAAGACCTATGCGCGCGACCCGCGCACCCGGCTGGCGCCGCCGGAGCTGAAAAAAATCCACCCGCTGGGCAAGTCGCCCGTCATCACCGATGGCGGCGAGACGATCGCCGAGTCCGGCGCGATCATCGAATACCTGGTCGAACGCTACGGCGGCCAGGCGACGGGCGAGCTGGCGCACCTGGCGCCCGCGCCGGGCACGCCCGAGCACCGGGACTGCCGCTTCTTCATGCACTACGCCGAGGGCTCGCTCATGAACTGGCTGGTCATGAAGCTGGTGTTCCAGACGCTGCCGCGCCAGCCCATGCCCTTCTTCGTGCGGCCCGTGGCGCGGGCGATCTGCGGGGCGGCGCAGCAGAAACTGGTCGACCCCAACCTGGCGACGGCCACGGCCTTCCTGGAGCAGCACCTGGCCACGCACCCCTGGTTTGCCGGCGAGCAGCTGACCATGGCCGACTTCCAGATGAGCTTTGCCGTGGAGGCGCTGCTGTCGCGCACCCGCTCCGCCACCGCCTTGCCCCATCTGCAGGCCCTGCAGGCACGCATGCACGCGCGCCCGGCCTGGCAACGCGCGCTTGAGAAGGGCGGCCCGGTGGTGATGGCCTGACGGGCTGCGAACGGACTATGGGCTGCCGGGGCCCGGCACGGCCGGCGGCGCCAGGGGGGCGGCCGCGCGCTGGTCCGCCTCTGCCGCCGGCGCCACCTGCACCGCCCGCGTGCCGCAGGCGTGGCAGAAGTGCACGAAGGCGCTCTTGCGCGTGCGGCAGGCGCCGCAGTGGTCGAACAGCCCGATGCCGCAGTGCGGGCAAAAATCGATGGCCTCGTTCTTCAGGTCCACCGGCCGCTCGCAACCCGGGCACACGCCCTTGGCCAGCCGCGCCAGGGCCGTGTCGTAGCCCAGCTCGCGCCGGCGCTGCGCGTCGGGCAGGCTCTCGGCCTGGCGCTGGCGCTCCAGGTAGCGGTTGAGCGCCAGGATCGCCCAGCGCCCCACCAGGGCAGTGACCACGATGCCCACCGCGTAGCGCACGTAGCCGCCATAGCTGGGCAGATAGGGCACCAGTTCGACGAAGAACGCGAACAGCGCAAAGAAAATAAAACCCCAGACAAAGGGCCACCAGGGGCTCTTGCGCTTTTTGGCGAACAGCCAGCCGGCCACGAGCAGCAGCGGCAGGGTGAGCGCCAGGCGGTAGAGGAAGACGCGCAGCTCCACGCGCCGCTGTTCGGCGTCCAGACGCTCATGGCCCGCGCTCTCGAGCGCCTGCAGCTGACGGTGCGCCGCCTGGGCGTCCTGGCGCGCATCCAGCAGCGCCTGCTCCTGCGCCTGGGCAGCCTGCTGGGCGCGCTGCTCACGCGCGCGCAGGTCGTCGAGCTGGCGGGTGCGTGCGAGCACTTCCGGGTCCTGCTCGGCGCGCTGGGTGACGCTGCGCGCGGCCAGCCAGTTGTCGAAGGCCTCACGTGCGGCGATGGTCTCGCCCCGTGCCTTGGCGTGCTGCAGCCGCGCCTGCTCCAGCCGGGTCTGCGCCTGCTGCTCGGCCTCCTGTGCGGCCTCGGCGCGGCTGCGCAGCGGCTGCACCTGCGCCTGGTCGAGGAAGTCGTCGAGCTCGAGCGGCGCCTCCACCCGCGGCAGGTCACCGACGATGGTGCCGCCCAGGCCGATCAGAAAGCCGGCAAACACCACCGCCACCAGCCACAGGCCGCGGCGGAACCATTTTTCGGACAGGCGCAGGGCTTTGTTCATGACGGGCAGGTGGATGGGGACGGCGGCGAGGGCGCCAATTTATTATTGATAGCAAACTCCCGTTGACTGGCAACGGCTTGCGGGCTTTTTCACCAGCACCCTGGCGCAGCTGTTGTGCCTGCTGCCACGGTGCGGGCCACGACCCGGCGTGGGCTGCGCGGGGCGCGCCGGCTCATTTTTGTGCGCGCTTGCGGCCCGCCGGGGGGGTCTTTGCCGGAGCAGGTGGCGCGGACCGGGCAACCGCGGTGCGCGGGCGGGCACTGGCGGTGCGGGCGGCCCGGGGCGCGGCGTCCGCTGGCGCATCCGCGGCGTCAGCCGGCGCCGGCCCGGCCCCGGGCACGCCCTGGGCCCACTGGCTGGCCATGTCGCTGGCCGTCTTGAGCGCGCCGCTGGCCATGTCGCGCGTCGCCTCGAATGCGGCCTGGTGCGAGGCCGCATCCTGCATGGCGCGCGCGGCGATCTGCTGGAACTGGCTGGTGAGCGAACCCCACCATTGCAGCGGGTCGGCCTGGGGTGCCGCGCCCTCACCTGCCGCGTCACCGGGCTTGCCCTGCGGCTGACCCGCGCCGGTCTCGGGCGGCGCTGCCGCGTGCGGTGCGGCGGCGGGGGGCGCAGCGGCCGGGGTGCCCTCCGGCGCTGCAGCACCCTGGGCCGCGGCGCCGAAAGCCGAGGCCATGTCGCCCATGGCCACGTTCATGCCCTGCAGCGTGGCCAGCGTCATCTTCTGCACCTCCAGCGCCTGCACCATGGCGCTGACCCCGCGCACGTTCTGCTCCAGCCAGAACTGCACGGCCTTCAGGTCCTGGATGCGCTTGTCCAGGTCCTGCACGGTCGCGGTGGGTGCCACCCAGCCGGCCATGCCCGGCAGGCCGGCGCCGGCGCCCTTGGCCAGGCTTTGCAGGAAGTCGAAGCCCGGGACGAAACGCCCGAAGCCAAAGGGGGAGGTGTCGCTCATGTCCGTCGCTCCTTGGATCAAGTGGATTGCCGTGCGCCAGCCGCCCGCCGGGCAGCCGCCTGTGCGCCAGCTTAGCGCCTGGAGGCAGGCGCGCCAACCTCGCCCGGCAGTTGCAGGTACAGCTGCGCGAGCTGGGCGCGTGCTGCCTCGCCCAGGCCGAGCCGTGCGGTCAGGTAGCGCTGCAGGCCGCCGTGGTCGCGCTGCACGGCATCGAGCGCGGCATGCAGAAAGCCCGGCTGCACCTGCCAGATGACCTGCAGCACCTCTTCGGGCGCGGAGTGGGCCACCAGGGCCGGGCGCCGGTAGAGCTCGTTGGTGAGCAGGTAGTCCTGCATCACCACGTCCTCGGGCACGCCCAGGGCCAGCAGGATGAGCGCGGCGGCGAAGCCCGTGCGGTCCTTGCCGGCGGTGCAGTGGAAGACCAGGGGCGTGTCCTCCTCCAGCAGGTGGGCGAAGAGCGCGGCGAACTGCGGCGCGTTGTCGGCGACGAAGGCACGGTAAGTCTCGTGCATCCACTGCTCGGCCAGGGATGCGGTCACGGGCTGGCCCGACCGGGCCAGCTCTTGCGCGCGCTGCACCACCGTGGGCTCGATCGGCAGCGCGTGGTAGCGCACCTCGGGCAGCTGGTAGGCCTGCGCGGCACTTTCGCCCTGCCCGCGCAGGTCGACCGCGCGTGCCAGGCCCAGCCCGGCCAGCATGCGGGCATCCTCCGGGCTCAGGCCGGCCAGATGGTCGGAGCGAAACAGCCGGCGCCAGCGCACCTGCCGCCCGTCGGGTGTGGCGTAGCCGCCCAGGTCACGGAAATTGGAGGCGCCGGAGAGGGGAACGCTGCGGGGGTGGTCAGTCATGCGTTGCACTGTAGAGCAAGGATCAGACCCCGAGATAGATGCGGCGGATGTAGTCATCGCCCGCCAGCTCTGCGCTGCTGCCCTGACGCGCGATCCGCCCGTTCTCCAGCACATAGATGCGCTGGGCCACGCGCAGGGTGTTCTGCGCATCCTGCTCGGCCATGAGCACCGCCACGCCTGACGCAGCAATGGCGCGAATGGCGTCGAAGATCTCGATCTTCAGCCGATGCGCGATGCCCACCGAGGGCTCATCGAGCAGCAGCAGCCGGGGCCGTCCCATCAGAGCCCGGCCGATGGCCACGAACTGCTGCTGCCCGCCCGAAAGGGTGGAGACCACCTGCTCCAGCCGCTCGCGCAGGATGGGAAACAGGGCAAAGACCTTCTGCATGTCGCTCTCGATGTCGACCCGTGCGGGCCGCAGGTAGGCGCCCAGTTCCAGGTTCTTGCGCACCGTGAGTTCGGGGAACAGGCGCCGGCCCTCCGGGCAGTGGCAGATGCCCAGGCCAACGACCTCGTGCGCCCCGTGGCCCTGCAGCGGCCGCCCTTCAAAGGACAGCGTGCCGCTGGAGTCCAGCGTGCGCGAAATGGCCTTGAGCAGCGTGGTCTTTCCTGCGCCGTTGGGCCCCAGGACGCCCACCAGTTCCCCTGGTTCGACCTGCAGGCTGACCGATTCCAGGGCCAGTGCCTTGCCATACGAGGCCGCAAGCCCCTGGATTTCAAGCAGTGACAAAGTCCACCTCCGACTTGCCGATATAGGCCTCAACCACCTTGGGGTGGCGCACGATTTCCTGTGCATCGCCCACGGCGATGAGTTCGCCGAAATCGATGGCCACCACGCGCTGCACCAGTTGCATGAACTCGCGCAGCTTGTGTTCGATGATCAGGATGCTCAGGCCGCGTTCGCCATGCAGGCGGCGGATCAGTGCGGAGAGCGGCTCGATCTCACTCGACCCCAGGCCGGCGAAGGGCTCGTCGAGCAGCAGCAGCAACGGGTCCGTGGCGAGCGCCCGGGCGATCTCCAGTCGGCGCTGATCGCCGTAGGAGAGCAGTTCCGCGGGCGAATCGGCCCTGTGCGCCAGGCCCACGTCCTCGAGCATGCGCAGGGAGCGCTCGCGCGGCCCCTCCCCCGAAGAGCGCCCCCGCGGCGAATAGCAGGCGACCATGACGTTCTCCAGCACGCTCATGCCAACGAATGGCCGGCACAACTGGAAGGTGCGCGCCAGCCCCAGGTTGACCACCTGCGTCGGGGTATGCCGGGTCAGGTCCACGCCATTGAAGAGCGCACGCCCCTCATCCGGCCGGATGAAGCTGGTCAGCAGGTTGAACAGGGTGGTCTTGCCAGCGCCGTTGGGGCCCAGGATGCCCACGATTTCGCCGCGCTCCACGCCAAAACGCATGTCCTTGACGGCCGTGAGCCCGCCGAAGCGCTTGGTCAGGCCCTCTACTTCCAGGATGGTGCTCATGGCGCCACCTCCTTTGGGGCCGCGCCCAGCCTGCGCCACAGGGGCGCCACCAGGCCGCCACGCAGGAAGAAGATCACAAGGATCAGCAGCAGGGCATACACCAGCAGGCGGTATTCGCCCGCGCTGCGCAGCATCTCGCCCAGCAGCGACAGCACGATGGCGCCGCCGGCCGCACCGTAGACCGAACCCAGACCGCCGACGTAGACCATGGTCACGACGGCCACCAGCATCAGTACGGAGACGATCTGAGGGCTGACCTGCATCTGGTAGCTGGCGTACAGCGCGCCGCCGAGGCCGGCGAAGACGGCACTGATGACCAGGGCGGCGATCTTGTAGAAGGTGACATTGATGCCCGCCGCCTGGCAACTGGCCTCGTCACCGCGGATGGCACGCAGCAGCAGCCCCCAGCGCGTGCGCGACAGGCCGACCAGCACCAGACCGCTGACCACGGCCGTCGCCAGCACGAAGTAGTAGTACTGCACCGAATCCAGGATCAAAGGTGTCAGACCCTGGATGCCTTCCTCGCCACCCGTGATGTCCCACAGGATCAGCAGCATGCGCTGGGCGATGGCGGCTGCGGCGAGCGTCGCCAGGGCGAAGTACGGTCCCTTGAGGCGCAGCGTGGGAAAGCCGATGACAACCCCCAGGACCGCCGCCAGCCCCATGGCGGCCAGGATGCCGATCCAGGGAGAGACGCCATAGTTGGCATCCAAGTAGCCGCTGGCATAGGCACCGATGCCAATGAACAGCGGATAGCCGAAGTTCTCGCGGCCCGTCAGGCCGGAGAAGAAATCCCAGCTCATGGCCCAGATGGCGTAGATCAGGCACACGGTGAACACGCCGGTTATGTAGCCGCTGCCCAGCCACGGCACGGCAACCAGCAACGCCAGCGCACCCGCCAGCAATGCGCCTTGTCGCAGAGTGATCTTCATACTCATCCTCAAAATGCCGCCTGCTTGCCGCGCAGGCCCGCCGGGCGCAGCAGCAGCGTCAGCAGCACCGCGCCGAGGGACACCACCTCCGTCCATGACGAGGAAGCCAGGAACGCGACGATGGTTTCAGCGTAGCCCAGCAGCACTGCGGCCATGACGCCCCCGGAGAGCGAGCCGAGCCCTCCCACGATGACGATGGCGAAAGCCTTGGTCAGCGCCGGCAGCGCCATCTGCGGCGAGGTCGAGAGAAACGGCCCGGCCATGACGCCCGCCAGCGCCGCGAAGCCTGCCGAGAGCGCCACGACCATGCCATAGGCCCTGTTCACGGGAATGCCCATGTACTGGGCCGCCAGCGGGTCCTGCGACAGCGCCAGGATGGCCGAGCCCACGCGGGTGCGCTGGATCAGCAGCCACAGCGCCGCCAGGGACACCACTGCCATCGCCAGCGTCAGCAGCTGCTGGCCGCCGATGTCGGCACTGCCCAGGGTGAACTTGCGGTCCACGAATGCCGGCACGTTGATGACTTCGGAGCCGAAGGTGACCAGGACGGCCTGCTCCATCACCAGCAGGAAGGCCATGGTCACCATCATCACCGCCATGCTCGAATCGCGCTGGGGGCGGATCAGCCAACGCTCCACCGCCCAGCCCACCGCCGCCGTGGCGGCGATGGCCGCCAGGGCCGCCAGCAGCAGAGGCAGCCCGAGCGGGACTGCGAACAGGTAGGTGAAGTAGGCGCCCAGCATGTAGAACGCCCCGTGCGCCAGGTTCAGGATGCGCGCCACCCCGAACACCAGCGTGAAGCCCACAGCCAGCATCGCGTAAATGGCGCTGGTGACCGCGCCGTGGACCAGGATTTCCGTCATGCCCGCGCCTGCTTCACTTCATCCACTGCGGCTTGACGTAGTCGCCCGTGCGCGCTTCCTTGGGCCAGACGATGACGCGCTTGCCCCCTTCCTGCCACTGCACGAAGAGCAGGTTCACCAGCCCGGCGCCCGCCTTCAGGTCATGCGATTCGTCGAGCTGCATCCGGCCGGTGGTCATCGGCATGTCGATGGTTTCCAGGGCCTTGATGACGGCGTCCGTATCCGCCTTGCCGGCGCGGGTGACGGCGTCGGCGTAAGCGTAGACCGAGTCATAGGCGCCAGAGCCGGTATAGACGGGTTCGCGCTTGTAGCGTTTCTCGAAGGCCTCGAAGAAGGGCAGCGTGCGCTCCGACAGCGGGGCACGCACGATGAAGTTGAAGGCCACCTCGGAGATGCTTTTGCCGCCCACCCGCTCGAAGAAATCCGTGTCCTGGCTCTTGACGTCGATGCCACCATAGGGGACGGGCACGCGCGCGTCATACCACTGCTTGGCCAGGATGTCGCTGGAGGCGTGCGACAGGATCACGACCATGTATTCGGCGCCGCTGTTCTTCACCTTGGACAGCAGGGGCGAGAAATTGGTTGTTCCGGTGTCGAAGGTCTCGGCCATGACGATGTCCAGGCCCTTGTCCTGCGCGCTCTTCTTCAGGTAGGGCAGCAGGTCCTGCACCCACTTGGCGCTCTCGCCGACGATCGCGAATTTCTTCATCCCCAGCTCGCCGTGCAGGAAACCGGTCATGTAGCCCAGCAAACCATTGGCCAGGTGCAGCGAGTTCAGCACGCCGGTGCGGAAGATGTACTTGTTGGCGTCGTAGTTCTGCTTGACCTTGGCGGTGATGGCCGGGGAAGCCGCCCCCACGGTGAGCGCGATGGTCTTGGCGCGCGTGATGTGCGGCAGCTGCGCCAGGGTGACCCCCGAGGTGTAACCGCCGATGAGCACGTCCACTTTTTCATCGGCCGTCAGCTTCTTGATGGCGCTGATGCCCTTCTCCGGGTCTTCCGTCTCGTCGGCGACCACCATGGACAGCTGGCGCCCCAGCACGCCACCCTTGGCATTGATTTCGTCGACCGCCAGCTGCGCCCCATCGCGGATGTCCCGGCCGGCCTGCACCTGGATGGGCGCATTGATGCCGATCTTGATGGCGGGTTGCGCCTGGGCCTGGGCAAACGTGCTGATCAGGGCCGTGGTGGCAAGGGCTCCCAATCGCTTCAGGAATGAATTTGCGTGTATCACTGCTGTCTCCTTGTGGTGGGTGATGATTGGGCGAGGCCGGCACTTCCGGTGCGTTCGGCCAGGCGCGACGAAAATCAGGCGGCCAGGGGCTGGCGCACCTCGACAGGGGCCTTCCAGCGCTCGGCCAGCTCGGCCCGGCGGGCGCCGACCTTCTGGACGCTGGCCTCGCGCACATGGCCGAAGCCGCGCACCTGTCCCGGCCATTCGGCGATCTCGATCGCCAGCGGCAGGCGCGCTGCATCCAGTCCCGCCACGAGGCGTTCCACATCCTCCTCGTACTCGGCGATCAGGCGCAGCGCCAGCTGGCGCTCGGCGTTGCCGCGAAAAGGATCGAGCACCGTGCCGCGCAGGCCGCGCAGACGTGCCAGCAGGTTCAGCGCCCGCCAGGCCCAGGGGCCCAGTTCGCGCTTGCGCACTACCCCCGTTGCGGGGTCCTTGCGCGCGAAGGGCCAGGCGCCCAGGTGGAAGTGCAGCCGGTAGTCGCCCTCGAAGGCCTGCTGCAGCTCGGCGCGGAATTCCGGCGTGCTGTACAGGCGCGCCACCTCGAACTCATCCTTGTAGGCCAGCAGCTTGTAATAGTTGCGCGCCACGGCCAACGCCAGCGTATCGCCGCCACCGGCCGCGCGCTCGGCGTCCGCCACGCGCTGCACGAGGCGGCTGTAGCGCGCCGCATAGGCAGCGTTCTGCCACTGGCCCAAGCGCGTGCTGCGGTCAGCCACGACGTCGACCAGCTGCGTGAGCACCGGATGCAACTGCACTACGGATGCGGGCTGCGCCAGTTGCTGGACAGCCGCCTCGTCACAGGCCGCCCGGCGCCCCCACAGGAAGCTCTTGAGGTTGAAATCCACGCCCACGCCATTAAGCGCTATGGCCTGCTCGATGGCCTGGCGCGCCACCGGCAGCCAGCCACGCTGCCAGGCAAAGCCCAGCAGGAACATGTTGGCGGCGATGGTGTCGCCCATCAATGCCACAGCCAGCTGTGCAGCGGCGATGGCGCGCATGTCGTCCCGTGCTCCCAGGGTGGATCGGATGCGGTCCTGCAGGGCTTGCGAATCGAGTTGCCAGTCGGGGTTCTGCGTGAATTCGCTGGTAGGGGCCACGCCCGTGTCCACGACCACGCGCGTGCGCCCGGCGCGGCATTTGGACAGCGCTTCGTCGCCAGCGCTGACCACCAGGTCGCAGCCCACGACCAGGTCCGCCTCACCGCTCGCCAGCCGAGCCGAGTGCAGTTGTGAGGCGTCGCCCGCGATACGGATGTGCGACATCACGGCGCCATATTTTTGCGCCAGTCCGGTCACGTCCAGGGTGCTGGCAGCCTTGCCGTCCAGGTGGGCGGCCATGCCCAGAATGGCGCCGATGGTCACCACGCCCGTGCCGCCGATCCCCGTCACCAGCACGCCGTAAGGGCGAGCGCCATCGAGCCGCGCCAGCGTCGGCTCGGGCAGGTCCCTATCCAGGTCGGGCAGCGTGCGCGCCTTGCCCCGTCGCGGCTGCGCGCCCACCAGGGTCACGAAGCTGGGGCAGAACCCCTCGATGCAGGAAAAATCCTTGTTGCACGAGGACTGGTTGATGCGCCGCTTGCGCCCCAGCTCCGTCACGACCGGCTCGATCGACATGCAATTGGACTTCTGGCTGCAGTCCCCGCAGCCTTCACAGACCGCGGCATTGATGAAGGTGCGTGTATCCGGATCGGGATATTGGCCGCGCTTGCGCATGCGGCGGCGCTCCGTGGCGCACATCTGGTCGTAGATCAGCACCGAGACGGCCGGGAAGTCGCGCAGTTCGCGCTGCACCTGCTCCAGCGCGCTGCGGTGCTCCACCCGCACTCCCTGCGGCAGCTGCACGCCCGTGTAACGCCCGACGTCGTCGGCAACCACCACCACGCGCCCCACCCCCTCGGCCAGCAGCTCGGCCGCCATCTGCGGCACCGACAGTTCGCCATCGACGGGCTGCCCCCCCGTCATGGAGACGAAGCCATTGACCAAAAGCTTGTAGGTGATGCAAACCTTGGCCGCCACGGCTTGGCGGATCGCCAGAAAACCCGAGTGAAAATAAGTGCCGTCGCCCAGGTTGGCGAAGACGTGCTTCTCGTCCGTGAAGGGGGCCTGGCCTACCCACATCACGCCCTCGCCGCCCATGTGCGAAATGGTTCCCGTGGTCTGCGGACGCTGCAGGCTGGCAATGGCGTGGCAGCCGATGCCGGCCAATGCCCTGCTTCCGGCCGGCAGCTGCGTGGAAGTGTTGTGCGGACAGCCCGAGCAAAAGTTGGGCATGCGTACCGGGCCGCCCCGAGGCGCCGAGGCGACCGAGTGCGAGGCGCACCCAGGCAGTTGCAGCAGGCGGGCCAACAGTGCCGCGATGCCTGTAGGCGAGAGTTCACCCGTGGAGGGAAGACTCGGCTCGCCACGTGTGCGTGCCCATTCATTGGCACCGTGGTACTTGCCCACCACGCGCACCTTCCTGAGGGCTTCGCAGTCGAACAGGATCGATTTGATCTGCCCTTCCAGCACGGAACGCTTTTCCTCAACCACCAGGACGGTCTCCAGTCCCTGCGCAAATTCTTCGATGGCGTGCGGGTCGAGCGGCCAGACCATGCCCACCTTCAACAGCCGGATGGGCGAGGTGCCGGCCTCTTCCAGGCCCAGTTCGAGCAGCGCCTGGCGCACGTCGGTATAGCTCTTGCCGGCAGCCACGATGCCCAGCCGGGCATCGCCACTGTCCAGCACCACGCGGTTGAGGCGGTTGGCCCGCGCATATTCGAGCGCCGCGTGCAGCTTGTGGTCATACAGCCGTGCTTCCTGCTGCAAAGGCCCATCGAAACGACGAATGTTCAGCCCGTCAGCGGGCTGATCCGCCAGCACGCCGGGCTGCTCGAGCCGCGGCTGATCCACGCCCAGCTGCACGCTGCCCGAGGACTCGACCACGTCCGTAACCAGCTTGAGTGCCACCCAGCAACCGGCGTGGCGGCTCATGGCGATGCCGTGCAGGCCATAGTCCAGGATGTCCTGCACATTGGACGGATAGAGGATGGGGATGCCGGTGGCGATCAGGATATGGTCCGACTGCGCCGCCTGCGTGGACGATTTGGCTGCGTGATCGTCTCCGCACAGGGCCAGCGCCCCGCCCCAGAGCGAAGTGCCCGCCGCATTGGCGTGGCGCAGCACGTCGGCACTGCGGTCCACACCCGGCGTCTTGCCATACCAGATGCTGAAGACGCCTTCGTATCGCGCCCCCGGAAAGGCCCCGACATGCTGGGAGCCCCAGACAGCCGTGGCGGCCAGGTCCTCATTGACGCCGGGCTGGAAGTGAATGTGGTGCCGCTCCAGCCGCCCGCGATTGCGCCACAGCTCCATGTCATAGCGCCCCAGAGGCGAGCCCCGGTAGCCGCTGATGAAGCCCGCGGTGTTTTTTCCTGCCGCCTGGTCGCGCAGCCGCTGCTGCAGAGGTAGGCGCACCAGGGCTTGGGTGCCGGACATGAACGTCCAGCCGCTCGTGAGCTCGTATTTCTCGTCCAGCGTCGCCTCGGCGGGCACGCCGGCAGTCAGGACTGCATTCATCGTCTCGCCCCGCCCGGGCGGGCGGTGTCTCCATCGTCGTTGTATTGCGTGAACGAAGGATGGCTTGCGTCAAGGCCCACCCTTCGCAAACCATGCTATGGCCTGGGAAAGGGGTCAGCAGTCGCCGAGGTGTCAAACCAGGGAAAGCGCGCTATGGCCGCTGGAGCAGCGAGAGAGCCAGTGCCCGCTCAGAGAGCCCGGCAGGCAGGAGGGTGAGGGGGCAGCCCGAAAGCGGGACGCGCAAGCACCCGCCATGCAAAACTGCATGCGGGCTTCGGCGCATCGCCGGAACTGTCTGGGGAGAGGTGGCGCGGCTGGCGGGGATCGAACCCACGACCCTTGGCTTCGGAGGCCAATACTCTATCCACTGAGCTACAGCCGCTGAGAGGGGTGCGGCGCGTGGCTGGCAGTCAGCGCGCCGGGAAAGCGGCGGATTATCGCACGAGTGTCACGGGGCAAAGCCCAGGCCGCGCAGATACACCGCGACCGCCTGGCTCCCGGTGGCTGCCAGCGGGAAGTGTCCACCGCCCCAGATCCAGGCCTGCAACAGGCCGTCGAACAGGCCGTACAGGCCGATGGCCGCGGCATCGACGGCCATGGGCAGGGCCACGCCGTTTTCGCGCGCGGCTGCCTCCAGGTCGCGCGCCAGCAGCGCGTGAAAGCGTGCGTGCGCCGCCAGGTGGCGCTTGCGCACGCCGCTGAATTCGCTCACGTACTCCACCCGGTACAGGGCGATCTCGAAGACCCGGCGCGTGTGCGGGTCGTTCTCTATGGTGCCCAGCAGGTGATGCAGCACGAAGCCCAGGCGCTGCAGCGGGCCGGAGCAGCCCAGCACGTCGCCGGCGTTGCATGCCGCCTCCAGCGGCAGGGTGACGCGCTCGAGCATGGCGTTGAGCAGGTCGGTCTTGTCCTTGAAGTGCCAGTAGATGGCGCCGCGCGTAGCGCCAGCTGCCTGGGCGATCTCATTGAGTGACGCGCGTGCAACGCCTTTTTCATAGAACACGTGCTCGGCTGCGTCCAGCAGGCTGTTGCGCGTAGCATCCGCATCGGCCTTGGTGCGTCGTGCCATGGATGGGAAACCTCCGGGGAATGAAGGACGCGGAAGAGCCACGCCCGGAAGAGTCCATTATACATTCAAGTATGTATGTATAATCGCCTCCCTTCGCAGAGCCGACGCC
This sequence comes from Melaminivora sp., assembly GCF_032059615.1. Classification (NCBI taxonomy): domain Bacteria; kingdom Pseudomonadati; phylum Pseudomonadota; class Betaproteobacteria; order Burkholderiales; family Comamonadaceae; genus Melaminivora; species Melaminivora sp. Next base: position 20,184 of record NZ_DAMCAM010000032.1, read on the forward strand.
GCCCCTCCACGCCGGCGCCCGCGCGTCTGCCTGTACCGCTGGAACGCACAACGAAGCCCGTCAAAGGACCCCCATGTTTCGCCTGAACCACGCGCCCGTGCGCGCACCCCTGGCTGCCCTGTCCGTTGCGCTGGCCGCCGCGCTCACCCTGGGCGCCTGCGGCAAGAAGGAGCCCGCACAGTCGGCGGGCGCGGCCGCATCCATGCCCCCGCCGGCGGTCGGCGTCGTCACGGTGCAGCCGGGCAGTGTCGGGCTGGTCACCGAACTGCCCGGTCGTCTGGAGGCCTCGCGCGTGGCCCAGGTGCGCGCCCGCGCCGCCGGCATCGTGCAAAAGCGCCTGTTCACCGAGGGTAGCGACGTCAAGGCCGGTCAGAAGCTGTTCGTGATCGACAGCGCGCCCTATGAGGCGACGCTGGCCCAGGCACGCGCCAGCGTCGCCCAAGCCGAGGCGGTGCTGGGCCAGAGCCGCGCCCAGGTCGAGCGCTACCGCCCGCTGGTCGAGGTCAACGCCATAAGCCGCCAGGAATACGACAACGCCGTGGCCGCGCAGAAGACGGCCGAGGCCAACCTGGCCGCGGCCCGGGCCGGCGTGACGTCCGCGGGCATCAACCTGGGCTACGCCACCGTCACCGCGCCCATCTCCGGGCGCATCGGCCGGGCCCTGGTCACCGAGGGCGCGCTGGTCGGTCAGGGCTCGCCCACCGAGCTGGCCGTGATCCAGCAGATCGACCCGCTCTACATCAACTTCACCCAGTCGGCGGCCGATGCGCTCAAGCTGCGCGCGGCCGTGGCCAGCGGCAAGTACCGCCAGGCCGACAAGGGCGGCGCCGACGTGAGCGTGCTGCTGGAGGACGGCAGCGTCCACAGCAGGAAGGGGCGCCTGCTCTTTGCCGACCTGACGGTGGACCCCACCAGCGGCCAGGTCACGCTGCGCGCCGAGGTGCCCAACCCCGACCGCTCGCTGCTGCCGGGCCTGTATGTGCGTGTGCGCCTGGAGCAGGCGCAGCTGGACAGCGGCGTGCTGCTGCCGCAGCAGGCCGTCACGCGCTCGGCCAAGGGCGACACCGTGATGGTGGTGGGCCAGGGCGGCCAGGTGGCGCCGCGCCCGGTCACGCTCGGCCCGGCCCAGGGCTCGAACTGGGTGGTGACCAGCGGCCTGCAGGCGGGCGAACAGGTCATGGTCGATGGCTTCCAGAAGCTGCCACGCGGCAAGCCGGGCGACCCGGTCGTGGTCACTCCCGTGCCCTGGCAGGACCCGGCCAAGGCGCCCGCCGCCCCTGCCACCGCGACGCCGCCCGCGGGCGAGCGCACGCAGCAGGGTGCCGCAGCCGGCGCATCCGCCGCCTCCGCCTCCACCCAGCAATGAACGCCTAAGAACCAGGAGCGCGGCACATGGCCAAATTCTTCATCGAGCGCCCCATCTTCGCGTGGGTGATCGCCATCTTCATCATCGTGATCGGAGCAGTCTCCATCACCCAGTTGCCGGTGGCCCAGTACCCGGCGGTGGCGCCCCCCACCATCCAGATCTCGGTAGCCTATCCCGGCGCCACGGCCCAGACCCTCGAAGACAGTGTGCTGTCGGTGATCGAGCGCGAGATGAATGGCGCCGCCGGCCTGGCCTACATCGAGTCCACCAGCCAGGCCAACGGCACGGGCTCCATCACGCTGAGCTTCGAGCCCGGCACCGACGACGACCTGGCGCAGGTGGACGTGCAAAACCGCCTGGCCCGCGCCACGCCGCGCCTGCCCGCGGCCGTGACGCAGCAGGGCGTGCGCGTGGACAAGTCGCGCGCCAACTTCCTGCTGTTCTCCGTGCTGACCTCGGACAACCCGGACGTGAGCATCGAGTCGCTCAACGACTACGCCGCGCGCAACGTGGTGCCCGAGCTGCAGCGCCTGCCCGGCGTCGGGGCGGTCACGCAATTCGGCGCCGAGCGCGCCATGCGCGTGTGGGTGGATCCGGCCAAGCTCAAGGGCTTCAACCTGTCGCTGGCCGAGGTCAACGCGGCCATCCGTTCGCAGAACATGCAGGTGTCGGCCGGCAACCTGGGCGACCAGCCCAGCGCCGAGGGCCAGACCACCACGGCCACCATCGTGGTCAAGGGCCAGCTGTCCACGCCCGAGCAGTTCGGCCGCGTGGTGCTGCGCGCCAATACCGATGGCTCCACCGTGCGGCTGCGCGACGTGGCGCGCATCGAGCTGGGCGCCCAGGACTACAGCACCAGCGCGCGCCTGAACGGCAGCCCCTCGGTGGGCATGGGGGTGCAGCTGACCTCCACCGCCAACGCCCTGGCCACGGCCAAGGCCGTCAAGGCCAAGCTGGCCGAGCTGCAGCAGTACTTCCCGCAGGGCGTCAAATACACCATCCCCTACGACACCTCCACCTTCATCGCCGTCTCCATCGAGAAGGTGGTGCACACGCTGCTGGAGGCCGTGGCGCTGGTGTTCCTGGTGATGTTCCTGTTCCTGCAGAACTTCCGCTACACCATCATCCCGACCATCGTGGTGCCGATTGCCCTGCTGGGCACGTTCGCCACATTGCTGGCGCTGGGTTTTTCCATCAACGTGCTGACCATGTTCGGCATGGTGCTGGTCATCGGCATCGTGGTGGACGACGCCATCGTGGTGGTGGAGAACGTCGAGCGCATCATGAGCGAGGAAGGCCTGCCGCCGCTAGCCGCGACGCGCAAGGCCATGGGCCAGATCTCGGGCGCCATCGTCGGCGTGACGGTGGTGCTGATTTCGGTGTTCGTGCCGCTGGCCTTCTTCCCCGGCTCCACGGGCAACATCTACCGCCAGTTCGCCGTGACCATGGCCACGTCGATCGCCTTCTCGGCCTTCCTGGCGCTGTCGCTCACGCCGGCGCTGTGCGGCACGCTGCTCAAGCCGATCAAGGACGGCCACCACGAGAAAAAAGGCTTCTTCGGCTGGTTCAACCGCGGCTTCAAGCGCACCACCGAGCGCTATGAGTCGGGCCTGATGCGCTTGGTGCGCCGGGGCGGACGCATGATGGTCATCTACGCCGCGCTGATCGGCGCGGCCGCCGTGGTCTACATGCGCCTGCCGTCGTCCTTCCTGCCGGGCGAGGACCAGGGCTTCCTGATCACCAACGTGCAGCTGCCCCCGGGCGCGGCGCTGGAGCGCACGCAGGCCGCCATGAACCAGGTCGAGCAGGTCATGCTGGCGCAGCCCGAGGTGGCCAACATCGTGACGGTGGCGGGCTTTTCCTTCTCCGGCCAGGGCCAGAACGCCGGCCTGGCGTTCGTCACGCTCAAGGACTGGAGCGAGCGCGGCGGCGCCGGGCACTCGGCCGAGGCCGTGGCCGCGCGCACCACGGGCGCGCTGTGGGGCTTTCGTGATGCCTTCATCTTCGTGATCAGCCCGCCGCCGATCCCGGAATTGGGCGTGTCCTCGGGCTTCACCTTCCGCCTGCAGGACCGCGGCGGCAAGGGCCACGACGCCCTGGTGGCGGCGCGCAACCAGCTGCTGGGCATGGCCGCACAAAGCAAGGTGCTGGCCGGCGTGCGCCCCGACGGCATGGAGGACGCGCCGCAGATGCAGATCGACATCGACCGCGACAAGGCCAGCGCCCTGGGCGTGCCGTTCGACAGCATCGCAAGCAGCCTGTCCACCGCCCTGGGTTCGTCCTACATCAACGACTTCCCCAACCAGGGCCGGCTGCAGCGTGTGGTCGTGCAGGCCGAGCCGGGCGCGCGCATGCAGCCCGAGGACGTGCTCGACCTGCCGGTGGCCAACGCCCAGGGCCAGTTGCTGCCGCTGTCCACCTTCGCCTCCACGCGCTGGATCACCGGCGCCATGCAGACCGTGCGCTACAACGGCTATCCGTCCATGAAGATCTCCGGCGGCGCCTCGCCCGGCCACAGCACGGGCGAGGCCATGCAGGAGATGGAGCGCCTGGCGTCCCAGCTGCCCGAGGGCTTCGGCTTTGAATGGACGGGCCAGTCGCGCGAGGAAAAGCTCGCCGGCTCGCAGGCCTCGGTGCTCTACGCGTTCTCGCTGCTGGCGGTGTTCCTGTGCCTGGCGGCGCTCTACGAGAGCTGGTCCATCCCGTTCTCGGTGCTGCTGGTGGTGCCCCTGGGCGTGCTGGGCGTGCTGCTGGCCACTCTCCTGCGCGGCATGGCCAACGACGTCTATTTCCAGATCGGCCTGGTCACCATCATCGGCCTGTCGGCCAAGAACGCCATCCTGATCATCGAGTTCGCCAAGGACCTGCAGGCCCAGGGCAAGAGCGTGGTCGAGGCGGCGCTGGAGGCGGCGCACCTACGCTTCCGCCCCATCGTCATGACGTCGCTGGCCTTCACGCTGGGCGTGCTGCCGTTGTTCCTGGCCACGGGCGCCAGCTCGGCCAGCCAGCGCGCCATCGGCACCGGGGTGATCGGCGGCATGCTCACTGGCACGGTGCTGGCCGTCATCTTCGTGCCCGTGTTCTTCGTGCTGGTGCGCAGCTTCTTCAAGGGCAGCGCGCGCCAGCGCGAGCACGACGCGAAGATGGCCCTGCAGCACCGCAGCAGCGAAGCCTGAACACCAGAGAGTCATATATGCATAGCAAACAATCATTGCGCACCAAGGGTTTGCGCGCTATTTCACCCCTGGTGACAGCCCTGATCCTGGGCGGCTGCAGCTTCATCCCCACCCTGGAGCGGCCCGAGCCGCCGGTCGCCGCCGCCTACCCGCTGGCCGACACGGCCGGCCCGCAGGCACGCGCCGCCGCGGACATCGACTGGAAGGACTACTTCACCGACCCGCGCCTGCAGCGCCTGGTGGGCATCGCCCTGGGCAACAACCGCGACCTGCGCCTGGCCCTGCTCAACGTGGAGCAGGCACGCGCGCAGTTCCAGATCCGCAGCGCCGACGAGTACCCGACGGTGGCGGGTGTCGCCAGTGCCACGCGCCAGCCCAACCCGGTCACCGGCCAGTACGGCAATCAGTTCCAGGTCGGTCTGGGCCTGACGTCCTGGGAGATCGACTTCTTTGGCCGCATCGCCGCGCTCAAGGAGCAGGCGCTGGCCCAGTACCTGGCCACCGCCGAGGCGCGCAAGGCCGCGCAGATCACCCTGGTGTCGGCCGTCGCCTCGGGCTGGCTCAGCCTGATGGCCGACGAGGAGCTGCTGGACATCTCGCGCCGCACCCTGGCCACGCGCGAGGAGTCCGTGCGGCTGACCCGCCTGCGCCTGGAGAACGGCGTCAGCTCGGAGCTGGACAACCGCCAGGCGCAGAGCCTGGCCGAGGCCGCACGCGCCACCTACGCCCAGCAGCAGCGCCAGCGCATGCTCGACGAGAACGCCCTGGTGCTGCTGCTCGGCCAGGCCCTGCCCGAGGACATCCGCGCTACCCTGCCCTCCTCGCGGCTGGACCAGGCCGCGCCCATGCAGCCGCTGACCGCCGGCCTGCCCTCGGAGCTGCTGGTGCGCCGCCCCGACATCCGCCAGGCCGAGCAGCAGCTGATCGGTGCCAATGCCAACATCGGCGCGGCGCGGGCGGCCTTCTTCCCGCGCATTGCGCTCACCGCTTCGATAGGCACGGTGAGCGATGAGCTGTCGGGGCTGTTCAAGGGCGGCTCCTGGGCGTTTTCGCTGGCTCCGCAGCTGGCCGTGCCGCTGTTCGACGCAGGGCGCAACCAGGCCGGCCTGGAAGCCGCCCAGGTCGGGCGCGAAATGGCGGTGGCGCAGTACGAGAAGACCATCCAGACGGCGTTCCGCGAGGTCGCCGACGCCCTGGCCGGCCGCGCCACGCTCACCGAACAACTGCAGGCCCAGCGCGCTCAGACCGCTGCCGACGCCAAGCGCCTGGAGCTGTCGGACCTGCGCTACCGCAACGGCGTCTCCAGTTATCTGGACGTGCTCGATGCCCAGCGCTCGCTCTACGCGACACAACAGGCGCTGGTGCTCACGCGACTGCAGCAGCTGAACAACCAGGTGGTGCTCTACAAGGCCCTGGGTGGCGGCTGGAGCGAGGGCCAGCTGGCCGCGGCCGCGCCCGCCCGGGCAGGGGCACAGTGAGCGCTGGCGCGACTTTCAGAACGTGTTTACGATCCCCCCGCGGGCGTGCAGTCGCAGCCTCGGGCGCCCTGCGTCGTTGCAAATCCTCGCGATAGCACCGGCTATCGCTGTGGTTTGCGCCTCGCATTCCGTCCCGATCTGCTTCCCGCACCCCTTCGCGTAGAGATCGCAAACACGTTCTTATAATCGTCGGCTGCCTTTTCCGTTCCCGCCCTACAGACTTATCGATCGAGGCCCCTCATGAGCGACATCCCCACCGCAGCGCACGCCGGACCCATCAGGACGCCCAAGCAGCTGCTGGCCACCGTCATCTTCGCTTTCGTGCTGCCGGTGTTCGCCATCATCGGCCTCGTGATGTATGTGACGTCGGGCAACAAGCCCGGCATGGGCGCGGCCAACCCCGAGCTGGCGGTGGCCCAGCGCATCCAGAAGATCGGCCTGGTGGAAGTGCGCGACGCCAACCGTCCGCTGCGCTCGGGCGAGCAGGTCTTCCAGGGCCAGTGCGCCGCCTGCCACGCCACCGGCGCCGCCGGTGCGCCCAAGCTGGGCGATGCCGCCGCCTGGGCCCCGCGCATCCAGACCGGCTTCGAGACCCTGGTGCACTCGGCCCTGGAGGGCAAGGGCGCCATGGCGCCCCAGAAGGGCGGCGAATTCAGCGACCTGGAAATCGCCCGCGGTGTGGCCTACCTGGCCAACGCGGCCGGCGGCAAGTTCGACGAGCCCGCCGCGCCAGCTGCCGCCGAAGGCGCCGATGGCGCACCGGCTGCTGCGACTTCGGGCGGCTGAGCCCCTTCCCACGAGCGCCAGGCCGCCCTCTGGCAAAAATAACCGGCCCTGTCGCAAGACGGGCCGGTTATTTTTGTGTCTGTGCGTGCGCAGCCTCCGTCCAAATCGGGAGGGCTGCGGCGCCCCGCCCGAAGAAGGGGCCAGCCATGCTGCGCCCCGGCGCAGGATTGCCGTCATGGGGATGAAAGCAAAAAAGCGCTGCAACCTGGAGGGTTGCAGCGCTTTTGCTTATCTGGTGGCCTGGGACGGAATCGAACCGCCGACACAAGGATTTTCAATCCTCTGCTCTACCGACTGAGCTACCGGGCCTGAGACCAAAATTCTAGCACGGAAAATTTGGCAAAAAACCGTCCATCCCCGTTTTTTGCGTGTGGCAGCGTGCGTCAGCTGCTGGCGCGCTTGCTGCGGCCCAGGTCCACGCCGAGCTGGCGCAGCTTGCGGTACAGGTGGGTGCGCTCCAGGCCGGTCTTCTCCGCCACGCGCGTCATGGACCCGCCCTCGCGCGCCAGGTGAAACTCGAAATACGCCTTCTCGAAGCTGTCGCGCGCCTCGCGCAGGGGGCGGTCGAGGTTGAATCCCTGGTGCGACTGGGGCCCCGTCTGCAGGGCGGCTGCGCCCCCCTGGGGCTCGGCGCTGCCTCCGGGGGCCGCCTGGCCGGGTGCGCCAGCCGCTGCCGGGGCCAGGGCTGCGGCGCCTGCACCAGAAACTCCAGCGGACGCGGCGGCGCTGCCGGCCGCGCCGCGCACCAGTCCCTGCTCCACCGCCTTGAGCAGCTTCTGCAGCGTGATGGGTTTCTCCAGGAAGGAGAAAGCGCCGATGCGCGTGGCCTCCACCGCCGTGTCGATGGTGGCATGGCCGCTCATCATGATGACCGGCATGGTCAGCGTGCCGGCCGTGGCCCACTCCTTGAGCAGCGAGACGCCGTCGGTGTCGGGCATCCAGATGTCCAGCAGCACCAGGTCATAGACGCCGCTCTGGCGCGCGCTGCGCGCCTGCGTGGCGTTCTCCGCCAGATCGACGCTGTGGCCTTCGTCGTTGAGAATCTCCGACAACAGATCCCGGATGCCCAGTTCGTCGTCCACCACCAGAATGTTTGCCATGTGTCGAGGTGCGCCGTTGCTGCCATGCGGTGTTGCGAAAGCACCACCGCCTTAATCAAGGGGCGAATGATAGCGACACTTGCGCGCCCGCCACCACGCCGCCCTCCACCCGGTTGCTCAGTTCGATGCGCGCGCCATGCTCGTCGGCAATTTTCTTGACCACCGCCAGGCCCAGGCCCGTGCCGCGCGACTTGGTGGTCACGTAGGGTTCAAAGGCGCGCTGCAGGATGTGCGGCGCAAAGCCCGAGCCACCATCGGCGACCGTCAGGCGCACGCGCCGGGCCGATTCGCTCCAGCGCGTGCCGACGCGCACGTGCGGCTGCGCATCGGGCGGGGCGGCACTGCCCGCGGCCTCCCGCTCCTGGCGGGCCTGCAGCGTCGCGTCCAGGGCGTTCTGCAGCAGGTTGTGCAGCACCTGGCGCAACTGCTGGGCGTCGCCCGCGATCTGCGGGCAGCGCGGGTCGAGTTCGACCTGGATGGGCACGCTGCCCTCGCCCTCACCGTAGAGCTGCAGCACGTCCTGCACCAGCGCATTCAGGTCCAGGCGTTGCAGCTGCGCCGCGGGCAGGCGGGCATAGTCGCGGAACTCGTTGACCAGGCGCTTCATCGCGTCCACCTGGTCCACGATGGTCTTGACCGATTTGGCCAGCATGGCCTGCTCGGGCGGCGCCAGCTTGTCGGCGAGCTTGAACTCCAGCCGCTCGGCCGACAGCTGGATGGGCGTGAGCGGGTTCTTGATCTCGTGGGCCAGGCGGCGCGCCACCTCGCCCCAGGCCTGGGCACGCTGCGCCGAGACGATCTCGGAGATGTCGTCCAGCACCAGCAGGCGCATGCGCTCGGGCAGCTCGGCGCCACGCACCACCAGGTTGGTGCCCTTCTGCTCCAGCCCCTCGCCCGAGCCATGCAGCTCCAGCGGGTGTTGCCAGTGGTCCAGGCCGTGGTGGTCGCTGCGGTCGAGCAGGAAGGTGTCGAAATGGCGCTGCACGGTCGCGGCGAACTCGGCCAGGCCCGGCACGTCGGCCAGCGGGCGGCCCTCCCAGGCCGCCAGCGGCGCGCGCAGGATGCGCGTGGCGCCCGGGTTGCTCGACTGGATCACGCCCTGCCCGTCCAGCACGATGATGCCGCCGGTCAGGTTGTCCAGGATGGTCTGCAGGTTGCCGCGAGCGGCCTCCAGCGCCCCCATGCTGCGCTGCGCCGTGGCGCGCGCCTCGGCCAACTGGTGGGTCATGAGGGCGAAGTCGCGTGTCAGCCCGCCCAGCTCGTCCTGCCCCTGCAGCGCGGCCTTTGGTGCCAGGTTGCCCGCGGCCACCTCGCGCACGCCCTCGGCCAGCACCAGCAGCGGACGCACCAGCTGGTTGCCCAGCAATACCGCCAGCAGCACCGCGCCGAAGACGGCCAGGAACAGGCTGAGCGTGAGCGTGCTGATGTACATGCGCCGCAGGCCGCCGCGCGCCAGCGCCCGCTCCTGGTATTCGCGGTTGGCCTCCTGCACGGCCACGGCGTTGGCCACCAGCGCCTGCGGCAGCGGCAGCGTCGCCTGCACGTAGCGCGGCTCGGCCAGCAGGCCCACGCCCGGGCTCAGCTCGGCCACCAGCACGCGCACGCGCGCCTCCTCGGGCGCGCGCGGGTCGGCCAGGTCGTCCAGGCCCTCGATCTGGTAGGTGATGCGCTCCTGGCGCGCGGCGCGCAGCTGCTGCGTGCCGGGGCGCTCGGGGTTGAGCGAATAGCGCGAGCGCCCGGCGCTGGCCACGGCCTGGCCGCCGGCGTTCCACAGCACCATGTCGTCGGCGCCCAGCTGGTCGCGCATGCGCTCGAGCACCAGCCCGGCGGCGGCGTCGGGCACCTGGGCCAGCTGGCTGCTGGCGCTGCGTGTCTTGGTCGCCATGTCGGCGGCGATGGTGTCCAGCGTCACCCGGCCCAAGCTCACGCCGGCGGCCAGCGCGCCCTCGACCTTGACGTCGAACCAGCTCTCGATCGAACGCGAGACGAACTGGTAGGACACGGTGTAGATCAGCAGCCCCGGCACCAGCCCCACCAGGGTGAAGATGCCCGCCAGCTTGATCAGCAGCCGGGCGCCGAAGCGGCCGCTGCGTAGCCGCACCGCCAGGCGCACCGCCCCCCAGACCAGCACTGCCAGCAGCGTCAGCGCCACCAGCACGTTCACGCCCAGCAGCCAGGTGAAATGGCGCTCGTAGAGCACGCGGTTGTTGGTGGCCTGCGTCATCAGAAACAGCAGCACCAGCGCGATGGCGCACATGACGCCCGCACCCAGGCCCAGCGCCCAGCGCACGGCGTGGCCCCGGCTGGCGGCGCGCCGGGCCGAACCCGCCGGGCGCAGCGGCGCCGGCTCGCTCACGGCGCGGCCTCCAGGCGCGGCACGAGGATGTTGCGCGACAGCGACAGATTCCAGCCCGAGCGCCCCAGCACGCCAAACTGCAGCGGCCGGGGCATCTGCGAGGTGTTCAGGCGCACCGTGAGATCGACCGCGTAGGAAGCGCCATCGTCCAGCGTGCCGGGCTCGGCGATGGTCCAGCGGGTGATGCGCTGCAGGGCGGCCAGTGCGTCGCCCAGGGTGTCGAAATTCTGCCCCAGTGCCATGCCCAGGCCGGCCGCGTCCTCGCCGCCCGAGGACTGCACCAGACGCCAGCGCCGGGTCAACGGCTGATAGCTCAGGCGCAGCTGGCGCGTGGCCCGGGCCACGATCTTGTCGGTCCAGTACCAGCGCGGGCGCAGCACCTCGGCCTGCACCACGAAGTGCACGGCGATGCCCTGCAGCAGCGCCGTCTCGGCCAGAGGCGGCAGCGTCATGCGCCAGGCTGCGCTCAGCAGCAGAGCCCCCGCCTCGCCCCGCTCCACGCGCAGCTCGGTGATGTCGTCGGGCAGCGCCTGGGCCCGGGCCAGCGGCAGGGCCAGGAGCGCCCAGGCCAGCAGGCACAGCCCGGCCCACGGCCGCCAACGGATGAAGGCAGTGCGCAGGCGCAGCGGGAGGGGGGCGTAGGCAGGCACGGCGCGTATTGTCCGGCAGAGCAGGCGGGTGCTAGAGCACCCTGCCCTTGCGAAAGCCACAGCACCAGGCCAGCACGCCCGCGGGGAACTGCGCCACGGCCTCGTTGTAGCGCGTGACGGCGGTGTTGAACTGCTGGCGTGCCAGCCGGCCCTGCAGGGCCAGCTCCTCGCGCTGCTGCACCCAGGGCGCGAGCGACGGCGCCGCCACGCCTTCGTCTTGCAGGGCCGGGGCCTGCACCAGGGCCGCCCAGGCGCTGTTCAGGGCACGGGCGCGCCGCGCCAGCGCGGCGATGGCCAGCGCATCGAGCGGTCGTGCGCGGGCCGCCGCCAACGCAGCGCGCAGGGCCGCAGCTGCGGCCTGCACGGCCTGCCGCTGGGCATGTATCTCGCCCTCGCCGACCGGCGCCTGTGCCTCCAGGCCCGCGTCGAACTCGGCCATGAGCGCCAGCAGGCGTGCCAGCTGCGTCTCCAGCGCGGCAAAAGCCTTGAGCACCGCGGCGCGCAGGCGCACCAGCCGCTGGTAGGCGCCCACCCCCCAGAACAGCAGCACGGCGGCGAGGGCGGACGAGGTCCACAGGAGAAAAGTCATGGGCCAAACACCAAAAAAAGCTCCCGGCCAGACGGTGCTGGGCGGGAGCTTGGGAGGGTCCGGGGCAGCTGCCCGGGCGGGCGCTGCCGCAGACAGCGCCCCCGGGTGGCTCAGGCCGTCACTCGGCAGATGCCGAGGTGTCGTCGCCGTCCAGCTCGGCCGTAGCGCCCGCCAGCTCGGCCGCCTCGGCCTCGGCGATGGCGCGGCGCTCGGCCTCGTCCATGGCGTCCTTGGCGCGGCGCGCCTGGTGGTAGGCCAGGCCGGTGCCGGCCGGGATCAGGCGGCCGACGATGACGTTCTCCTTCAGGCCGCGCAGCTCGTCGCGCTTGCCCATGATGGCCGCCTCGGTCAACACGCGCGTCGTCTCCTGGAAGGAGGCGGCGGAGATGAACGAGTCGGTGGACAGCGAGGCCTTGGTGATGCCCAGCAGCACGTTGGTGTAGGTCGCCGGGATCTTGTTCTCGGCCTGCAGCTGCTCGTTGGTGTTGAGGATCTCCGAGCGCTCGACCTGCTCGCCGGCGATGTAGGTCGATTCGCCCGGGTTCTCGACCACGACGCGGCGCAGCATCTGGCGCACGATCACCTCGATGTGCTTGTCGTTGATCTTCACGCCCTGCAGGCGATAGACGTCCTGCACCTCATCGACGATGTAGCGCGACAGCTCCTCGATGCCCAAGAGGCGCAGGATGTCCTGCGGGTCGGCCGGGCCGTCCACGATCAGCTCCCCCTTGTTGACCACCTGGCCCTCGTGCACCAGGACGTTCTTTTCCTTCGGGACCAGCTCGTCCCAGACCTTGCCGTCCGGATCGGTGATCTGCAGGCGCACCTTGCCCTTGGTCTCCTTGCCGAACGACACCGTGCCGGTGATCTCGGCCAGCATGCCCGCGTCCTTGGGGCTGCGTGCCTCGAACAGCTCGGCCACGCGCGGCAGACCGCCCGTGATGTCGCGCGTCTTCTGGCCTTCCACCGGAATGCGCGCCAGCACCTCGCCGGGGCCCACGTCCTGGCCGTCACGCACCTGGATCAGCGCGCCGATCTGGAAGCCGATGGCCACCGCATGGTCGGTGCCGGGGATCTTCACTTCCTTGCCCTCGGCGTCGATCAGCTTGACCAGGGGGCGCACCACCTTGGCCGAGCCGCGGCGCTTGGGGTCGATCACCACCAGCGTGGACAGGCCCGTGACCTCGTCCACCTGCTTGGCCACCGTCAGGCCTTCTTCGATGTTCTCGAACTTCACCTGGCCGGCGTACTCGGTGATGATGGGGCGCGTCAGCGGGTCCCAGTTCGCCAGGATGGTGCCGGCCTTGATCTGCTGGTCGGCCTTCACCGCCAGCGTCGCGCCATAGGGCACCTTGTGGCGCTCGCGCTCGCGGCCGTGCTCGTCCTGGATGATGATCTCGCCGGAGCGGGCGATCACCACCAGCTCGCCGCGGGTGTTGGTCACATAGCGCATGGTGGGGTTGAAGCCCACGATGCCGCTGGACTTGGCCTCGACGTTGGACGCCACGGCCGCGCGCGATGCCGCACCACCGATGTGGAAGGTGCGCATGGTCAGCTGCGTGCCCGGCTCGCCGATCGACTGCGCGGCGATCACGCCCACGGCTTCGCCGAGGTTGATCAGGCCGCCGCGGCCCAGGTCGCGGCCGTAGCACTTGCCGCACAGGCCGTAACGCGTCTCGCAATTGAGCGCGGTGCGCACCTTGATCTCGTCCACGCCGGCGGATTCCAGCGCGTCCAGGGTGTTCTCGTCCAGCAGCGTGCCGGCCGGGGTGATCACGGCGCGGGTCTCGGGGTGCAGCACGTCCTCGGCCGCCACGCGGCCCAGCACGCGCTCGCGCAGCGACTCGACCACCTCGCCGCCCTCGACGATGGCACGCATCAGCGAGCCGTTGGAGGTGCCGCAATCCTCTTCGGTCACCACCAAGTCCTGCGTCACGTCCACCAGGCGGCGCGTCAGGTAGCCGGAGTTGGCCGTCTTCAGCGCCGTGTCGGCCAGGCCCTTGCGGGCGCCGTGCGTGGAGATGAAGTACTGCAGCACGTTCAGGCCTTCACGGAAGTTGGCCGTGATGGGCGTCTCGATGATGGAGCCGTCGGGCTTGGCCATCAGGCCGCGCATGCCGGCCAGCTGGCGGATCTGCGCGGCGGAACCCCGCGCGCCCGAGTCGGCCATCATGTAGATGGAGTTGAACGACTCCTGCTCCACTTCCTTGCCATGGCGGTCGATGGTCTTTTCCTTGGCCAGCTGGGCCATCATGACCTTGGAGACTTCGTCGCCGGTCTTGCCCCAGATGTCCACCACCTTGTTGTAGCGCTCGCCGGCCGTCACCAGGCCCGAGACGTACTGCTGCTCGATCTCTTTGACCTCGGTCTCGGCGCGGCCGATGATCTCGGCCTTCTGCGGCGGCACCAGCATGTCGTCCACCGAGATGGAGATGCCCGAGTGCGTGGCCAGGCGGAAGCCGTTTTGCAGCAGCTTGTCGGCAAAGACCACCGTCTCCTTCAGGCCGCACTTGCGGAACGACGCGTTGATGAGCTTGGAAATCTCTTTCTTCTTGAGCGTCTTGTTCAGGTTGGAGAACGCCAGGCCGCGCGGCAGAATCTCCGACAGCAGCGCGCGGCCCACGGTGGTCTCGACCACCGATCTCGACGACTGCCACTCGCCGCTGTCCTTGTCGCGGCTCCATTCGGTCATGCGCACGTTGACCTTGCTGGTCAGCTCGACCTCATTGGCATCGAGCGCGCGCTGCACCTCCGGCACGTCGGAGAACAGCATGCCCTCGCCGCGGCCGTTGATCTTCTCGCGCGTGGCCTGGTACAGGCCCAGCACCACGTCCTGCGACGGCACGATGGAGGGCTCGCCCGAGGCCGGGAACAGCACGTTGTTGGATGCCAGCATCAGCGTGCGCGCCTCCAGCTGGGCCTCCACCGACAGCGGCACGTGCACGGCCATCTGGTCGCCGTCGAAGTCGGCGTTGAAAGCGGCGCACACCAGCGGGTGCAGCTGGATCGCCTTGCCTTCGATCAGGATGGGCTCGAACGCCTGGATGCCCAGGCGGTGCAGCGTGGGCGCGCGGTTGAGCATCACCGGATGCTCGCGGATCACTTCTTCCAGGATGTCCCACACCACCGGCGTGCCGGCTTCCACTTCCTTCTTGGCGGCCTTGATGGTGGTGGCGATGCCCATGGCTTCGAGGCGCGAGAAGATGAAGGGCTTGAACAGCTCCAGCGCCATCAGCTTGGGCAGGCCGCACTGGTGCAGCTTGAGCGTCGGGCCCACGGTGATGACCGAGCGGCCCGAGTAGTCCACGCGCTTGCCCAGCAGGTTCTGGCGGAAGCGGCCGCCCTTGCCCTTGATCATGTCGGCCAGCGACTTCAGGGCGCGCTTGTTGGCGCCCGTCATGGCCTTGCCGCGGCGGCCGTTGTCCAGCAGGCTGTCCACGGCCTCCTGCAGCATGCGCTTTTCGTTGCGCGCGATGATCTCGGGGGCTTTTAGCTCCAGCAGGCGGCGCAGGCGCGAGTTGCGGTTGATGACACGGCGGTACAGGTCGTTCAGGTCGGACGTGGCAAAGCGCCCGCCATCGAGCGGCACCAGCGGACGCAGGTCCGGCGGCAGCACGGGCAGCACTTCCAGAATCATCCACTCGGGCTTGATGCCCGACTTGCGGAAGGCCTCCAGCACCTTCAGGC
>NZ_DAMCAM010000033.1:0-34291 GCF_032059615.1 Melaminivora sp.
CGAAGGCGGCCGTGCTCTTGCCCTTGCCGTCGCCGGTGTTGACGATGACCAGGCCGCGCCGCTCGCCCTCGGGCTTTTCGTAGGGCTTCTCGCTCGGTGGTGTTTCGATCTGCATGACGATGGGCTCTCCTGAAAGACAAATCAGCGACGATACAAGAACGGCGATGGGCGGCCAGCGGGCACGGCATGTACTGCGCCCGCCGGCCGTCCGTGCGGCTTATGGACCGCCGCGTCAGAACGCCACGCGCATGCCCAGCACCACGCTGCGGCCGGCCAGCGGCGCCGCGTCCTTGATGAAGGAGACGTGCGAATACGCCAGGCGGTCGGTCAGGTTGCGCGCCTTCAGGTAGACCTGCCACGGCGTGGCCGTGCCGGCGCCGCCATGGTAGGCCACGCCCAGGTTCAACAGCCAAAAGCCGGGCGTGGCGGTCTCGAACTGCGCCACGCGGCTCTGGCGGGCCACCTGCAGCCACTCGATGTCGCCCTGCCAGGACTGCCACTGCGCGTCCAGCTTCAGGCCGACGCGCGCCGGCGAGATGCGCGGCAGGCGAGCGCCACCGTCCAGGCGCGCGCGCACGCTGTCGCCCCACAGCGTCAGGCCGACCTGGCGCGTCAGCGCCTGGCGCACACGGCCTTCGATGCCGGTGAAGGTGGCGTCGGCCTGGCTGTACTGCAGCAGCTGCAGGCCGTCCAGCTCATCCAGCGTGCGGCCGTAAATGTAGTGGCGGATGCGGTTGCGGTACACCGACACGTCGAAGGTGGTCGGGCCGCTGGTCTTGCGCAGCGTCAGGTCGACGTTGCGCGAGATCTCCGACCGCAGCTCGGCGTCGCCGCGCTCGTAGGTGGCGGTGGCCATGTGCAGGCCGCGCGCGTACAGCTCCTCGGCCGTGGGCGCGCGGCTGGCGCGGGTGACGCTGGCGCCCAGCGCGTAGCCCGGCGCCACGCGCCAGACGGCACCCAGCGAGGCCGAGGTGCCGTGGTGCGAGCGCTCGACCCCGCTGTCCAGCGCGCGGGCGCTCTGCCGGTCGTGGCGCAGCGCGCCCTCGATGCGCCAGTCGCCCAGGCGATATTCCTCCAGCAGGAACAGGCCGGTTGAGCGCGTGCGCGTGGGCTGCACGTAGGCCTCCTCGCCCACGGCGCTGAACCTGCGCTCGGCGCTGCGCACGCCCAGCAGGCCGCGCAGGCCGGCGATGGGCTGGTGCTGCAGCTCCACGCGCAGGTCGTGCGCCTTGTTCTTGAAGGTGGTGACGACTTCGCCGCCCTCGATCTCGTCGTGCACGTAGTCGGTGAAGCCGCCGCGCAAGCGTAGCGCGGCCACGCCGGCGAACGGGTCGCGCAGCTCGCCGCGCAGGTCGATGCGCTCGCTGCGCAGGTCCACCACCGGGACCGCGCCATGGTCATGGTCGTGGTCGCCGTGCTCCTCGCCATGGTCGTGGTCCTCGTGGTCGTGGTCGTGCGCGCCGCAGTGCAGATGGTTGCCGTGCGTGTGGCAGCCCTCGAAGCCGTGGCTGTGCCCGGGCAGGCCATAGCGCGCTGTCTGGCGCGTGAAGGCCAGGCCCAGGTAGCCGCTCTCGCCGACCCACGACAGCCCCAGGCTGGCGCTGCGCGTGTCGTTGAAGCTGCCGGGCACGTGGCGTCCGCCCTCCCAGCCGCTGCCGACCCGGTAGTCGCCCGCGTCGCGGCCCGCGGCCTCAACGTGGACGGCGAATGGCCCGGTGCCGCCGGTGACGGCCACGGCGCCCGCTTTTTCGCGCGCGGCGCTGCCGGCGCGCACTTCGGCGCTGCCCTCGTAGCCCTTGGATGGCACGGCCGTCGGCACCTTGCCGTCCAGCACGTTCACCACGCCCCCCACCGCGCCGGCGCCATGCACCAGCGCCGACGGGCCGCGCAGCACCTCGATCTGCGTGGCCAGCAGCGGCTCGGCGACCACGGCGTGGTCCGGGCTGATGGTGGAGGCGTCGTGCAGCTCGGCGCCATCGGACAGCACGCGCACGCGCGCGCCGTCCATGCCGCGGATCACCGGGCGGCTGGCGCCGGCGCCGAAGTGGCTGCCGGTGATGCCGGGCTGGCCCTCCAGCGTCTCGCCCAGCGTGGCTTCGCGCTGGCGCGCCAGCGCGTCGCCTTCGAGCACCGAGACTGGCTGAGTCATCTCGGACACGCCCAGCTGCAGGCCGCTGGCGGAAACGGTGACTTCAGGCAGGCTGTCGCCAGCCGAAGCCGAAAGTGCGGGTGTAGGTGCAGGGGTGGACTGTGCCCCGGCAGTGCCAGACGCCAGCAGGGCCAGCAGTGCGCTGGCCAGGGGGCGGCGCGTGCCCGGGACAGTGAGGGAAAAAGCCATTGGAGAGGTCATGGGTCGACTCGATCAAAAAGGCGCGCCATGCCAGCGGCCGCTGGCGGCGCAGGCAGGGCGCTGCACGCAACGCGGCATGCGCTGCGGCAAGAACGGATGAATTAGGGGTAAAAAAGGCCACCAGCC
This sequence comes from Melaminivora sp., assembly GCF_032059615.1. Classification (NCBI taxonomy): domain Bacteria; kingdom Pseudomonadati; phylum Pseudomonadota; class Betaproteobacteria; order Burkholderiales; family Comamonadaceae; genus Melaminivora; species Melaminivora sp. The sequence goes on from NZ_DAMCAM010000033.1 coordinate 2,477, forward strand.
CTTGCAGCACAAGGGCAGCCAGCTATCAAAAAAGTAGTTCGAGCAGCCGTGGGGTGCCCACGCCGGCCACCGGCGCGGCGGCACGCTGGCCACGGCGTCCGCGCCCTGGACGGAACGCGAACGCCCGGCCGAAGCGGACACTGCTGGCCCGCGGCCGCGCTAGCACGCCCGGCCGATCAGTGCACGCTCAGGTGGAGCCAGGGGGCGCGCGCGCCTGGAACGGCGCCGTCCGGCGCGCCACGGGCGCGGCGGCAAGGGATGCGGCCGGTGTGGCCTGTGGCGCGGCGTGTGCCAGCGCCAGCAGCGGCGCAGGCGTGGGGCCGCCCAGCGTCTGCTGGTCCAGCACCTGGCAGTCCGCGCTGCCATGGCCGGCGAAGAGCGCGTGCAGCATGTCCAGCGCACGACTGGCGGGACTGTGCGCGCCAGCGTTGGCAGCCAGTTCCGCGCTTGTCGTGCCCAGGCCATGGACGATCTGATGCACGCGCCCCAATGCCGGCGCCAGGACCAGCGCCAGCAGCAACCAGCCGAGCGCGAAACGGCGCACGCGGTCGGCAAGACAGTTGGAGGGCGGCAGCGGCGTGGTCATGGAGCGAACCGGCAAGCGTAATCCAGGCAACGATGCAGCCCATGCAGGCCGCGCGTGAAATTCACGTGACAGCGGACGCGCTGCGTCGCACGGCACACGGCACACGGCAGGCCGCAGCCTTGCAACTGCCCTGCCCGGGCAGTCCCGCATCGTTCGTGCGTTGCTCATACCCGTGGCAGTGCCATCCACAGGCCGTCGATGCAGCGCACACGGATGCGTTGCTCGAACACCTGCTCCAGCGCCGCGTGCGTGGCCGCGTCGCCACAGGCGCCGTGGTGCGCCACGCGCCCGCCGGCCATGATGAGCAGATCGTCGGCCTGCAGGGCGATCGAGATTTCGTGCAGCACGCTGACCACCGTGCTGCCGCCGGCCACCAGGGCACGCACGGTGCGCAGCCAGTCGGTCTGGTGCGGCGGGTCCAGGTTGGCCAGGGGCTCGTCCATCAGGGTGACGGGCGCCTGAACGGCCAGCGCGCGCGCCAGCAGCACGCGCTGGCGCTCGCCGCCCGACAGCTGCGACAGCGGCCGCGCGCGCCACTGCCAGGCCTGCGTGGTGGTGAGCGCGGCCTGCACCGCGGCGTGGTCGGCCTCGCTCGGGGGCGCCATCCAGGAGCGGTGCGGCAGGCGCCCGAGCATGGCGATGTCGTACGCGGGCAGGTCGTCGGCGGCGGCCTCGTTCTGGCCCAGCCAGGCGAGCTGGCGCGCCCGCTCGCGCGCGGGCAGGCCCGCCAGCGGGCGGCCCAGCAGCTGCACATCGCCCTCCACGCGGGCATGGCGCAGCAGGCCGGCCAGCGCCTTGAGCAGCGTGGACTTGCCCGCGCCGTTGGGCCCGACGATGCTGGTCCAGCGTGCCGCCGGCAAGTCCAGGTCGATGCCGTGCAGGATCTGGGCCTTTTGCATGCTGGCCCTTATCTGGCGCCCACTGAGAGCTATGGTTTTCATAGTCCGCCACCGAGCGAGCGGCGGTGCATCAGCCACAGCAGGTAGGTGCCGCCCAGCGCCGCCGTCAGCACGCCCACGGGCAACTCCTGCGGGGCGATCAGCCAGCGCGCCAGGATGTCCGCGCCCAGCAGCAGCACTCCGCCCATCAGGCTGGACAGCCAGACATGCCACTGGTGGGTGACGCGCGCCATGGAGCGCACCAGGTGCGGCGCGGCCAGCCCGACGAAGGCGATCAGGCCGGTGTGCGCCACCGCCGTGCCCGTGGCCAGCGCCATGGCCAGCACCAGCCCGGCGCGCATGGGCGCCAGCGGCAGGCCCAGGCTGGCGGCCGTGGCCTCGCCCAGCATCAGGCCGTCCAGCAGGCGCGACAGCGCCCAGGCCGCCAGCGCGCACACCAGCCAGCCGGCGGCCATCAGCGCGCAGGCCTGCCAGCCCACAAAGGCCGAGCTGCCCATGGTGAACACCTGCATGGCCTCAAGAATGTTCGGCCGCGCCACCTGGATCAGGTCGCGCGCCGCGCTCAGCACCACGCCCACCACCACGCCGGCCAGCAGCAGGCGCAGCGTGTGCTGCACGCCGCGCGCCAGCACCAGCGTGAGCAGCACCGCGCCGGCCGCGCCGATGAAAGCGGCGCCCGTCACCCCCAGGCGGGCCAGCCAGCTTGTGGTGCTGGGCGAGACGCCCAGCATGGCCATGGCCAGAGCCCCGCCCAGGGCCGCGCCCGAGGCGCTGCCCAGCAGATAGGGGTCGGCCAGCGGGTTGCGAAACAGCCCCTGCGCCACGGCGCCGGCCAACGCCAACAGCGCCCCGGCGAGCCACGCGCCCAGGGTGCGCGGCAGGCGGATGTCCCAGACGATCTGGCGCGCCAACGCGTCGCCGCCCATGTTCAGCACGCTGTCGAAGCCGGTGCTGCCGACGCTGGCGCCCACCAGCACCAGAAGCACGCTGGCAGCCGCCAGCCACAGCGCCATGGCGACGGCGCGGCGCCGGCCACTGTCCGGCGCGGCGCGGCTGGCGGGCTCGTCGGTGCGCGGCAGCACGGCGCTCACGGGAGCTTCTCACTCAGGCAGCCGGCCATGATGCGCGCCGCCTCGGCCATGCGCGGGCCGGGGCGCACCAGCACGTCGGCCTGCTCGGGGCCGAACACGCACAGCCGCCCGGCCTTGATGGCCGGCAGGTTGTGCCAGCCGGGGTACAGGGCCACGGGCTGCGCGCTGCGGTTGGAGACCATGACCAGGTCGGGCTGCGCGCGCAGGACGTATTCCGGGCTCAGCCGCGGAAACGGCCCGAGGCTGGCCGGCACGACGTTGCGCGCGCCCAGCCGCGCCAGCGTCTCGCCGATGAAGGACGGCTGGCCGGCGGCGTAGGGGCCGCGGCTGACCTCGAAGAACACTCGCGCGCCGCGTGCCTTCGCGGGCAGGGACTGCGCCGCCGCCTGCACGGCCGCGTCGATCACGCGCCACAGCCGGTCCACGCCCTCGGCGCGCGGCACGGCGAACAGGTCGCCGATCACGGTGAGCACGCGGCGCACGTCGGTGTGCGTCTTGGGCTCCAGCGCGACCACCTTGATGCCCAGCGCCTCCAGCCGGTCGCTCACGCGGCTGGCCACCGACAGGAGCACCACATCGGGGCGCAGCGCGACGATGGCCTCGATGTTGGGGTCCAGCCCGCCACCGACCTTGGGCAGCTGGCGCACCGGCTCGGGCCAGTTGGAATAGCGGTCCACACCCACCAGGCGGTGGCACTGCTGCATCTCGCACAGGCTTTCGGTGCTCGACGGCAGCAGGCTGACCACGCGCCGCGGCGGCTCGTCGAACTCGAGCCGGCGGCCCCGGTCGTCGGTGATGGTGATGGCGGCCTGCGCGACGAGCGATGCGCCGGCCAGGACCAGCGCACAGGCGGCGCGTAGCCGCCCCAGGGACAGGAGCTTCATCATGGGGCGGGTTCGTCCTTCAGGGTCAGGGGCAGGCCGGCGGCCATGAGGGTGACGCGCCCGCAGGCCGCCGCCGCGCGCTGGTTCAGCAGGCCCAGGGCATCGACGAAGGCGCGCACCTCGCGCCCGAGCGGAATGACGCCCAGGCCGATCTCGTTGCCGACCAGGACCACGGGGCCGGGCGCTTGCCGCAGCGCAGCGAAAAAGTGAGCACACTGCCCTTGCCAGTCATGGGTTTGCTGCATATTTTGCTCACATGCCGGCATCAGCCAGTGTGTCAGCCACAGCGTCAGGCAGTCCACCACCAGCAGCGTCTCGGCCCGGCTGTGGCGCGCCAGGGCGCCCGCCAGGTCGCGCGGCTCCTCCACCAGCTCCATGCCGGGCACGCGCTCGGCGCGCTCGCGCTGGTGGCGTTCGATGCGGGCGTGCATCTCGGCGTCGTGCGCCTGGGCGGTGGCGACCAGCGTGGCGCGGTGCCCCGGGGTCTGCAGCCAGGCGTGCGCCAGCCGCTCGGCGCGGCGCGACTTGCCGCTTTTCTGGCCACCCAGGATGAGTTCGCTGCGGGCAATGTCGGGGTGCATGGCGGGCCTGTGCACGTCAGTGGCTACCCAGCAGCCGCGCCAGCGCCCGCGGCGCGCTGGCGAACCAGGGCTGGAAATAACTCGCGCAGATGCTGCCGTGGCGGTACACGGCTTCGGCGCCCGGCGCCTCGGCAGCGCCCTCGGTGCCGGGGCGCAGGGCCTGCCTGGGAGCATGTGCGCTGCTGTCCACGCTGGAATAGTGAAAGCTGTGGCCGCGCAGCGCCTCGTCCATGCCCGGCAGGCGCAGCACGCGCGGGCCCAGGGCCTGCAGGCGCCGGTGCATGGTGCCCTGGCCGGGCAGCAGCCCCCACATCGGCTGCCGCGTGCCGTCGGCGAGGATGAGCGATTCGAGCAGCGCAAGCATGCCGCCGCCCTCGGCCCAGACGGGCCGGCCCGCGGCCACGTGGGCGCGCAGCTGGGCCTGCAGTCCGGTGTGGGCGGCCAGCGCGGGCGCGTGCAGCTCGGGGTAGCCACCGGGCAGCCACAGGGCGTCGCAGTCGGGCAGCGCCTCGCCACGCAGGGGCGAGAAGCACGCCACGCGCGCGCCGAGCTGCTCCAGCAGCTCCAGGTTGGCGGGATAGACCAAGCAGAAGGCCGCGTCCCGCGCCACGGCCACGGTGCGCCCGGCCAGCAGGGGTGCGGGCGCGGCACCGCCGGCTGGCGGAGCGTCGAAAGAGACGCGCCAGCGCTCCCAGTCGGCCGGCGCCATGCGCCCAAGCGGCGTGGTGGCCAGGGCATCGGCGGCGGCATCCAGGCGCGCCAGGGCGTCGGGCAGTTCGTGCGCCGCGACCAGCCCCAGGTGGCGCTCGGGCAGCAGCGCGGTGGGCCGGCCGGCCTCGAACCCGCCCAGCGCCGGCAGCGCGCCCAGCCAGTCGCCGGGATCGCGCAGACCGGCGCGCAGCAGGTCGGCGTGGCGCTCGCCGGCCACGCGGTTGGCCAGCACGCCGGCCCAGGGCAGGTCGCTCCAGTAGCTGCGCAGGCCGTGCGTCAGCGCGCCCAGGGTGCCGCCCATGGCGCTGGCGTCGATGACGACCAGCACCGGCAGCCCCAGGCGGCGCGCCAGCTCGGCGACGCTGTTCTCGCCGTCGAACAGGCCCATGACGCCTTCGACCAGGATCAGGTCGGCCTGCCGCGCGGCCGCGTGCAGGCGCTCGCGGCAGTCGCGCTCGCCGGTGAGCCACAGGTCCAGCGTGTGCACGGGGGCGCCGCTGGCCAGTTCGTGCCAGTGTGGGTCCAGGTGGTCGGGGCCGCACTTGAAGACACGCACGCGCCGCCCGCCCCGCGCGTGCAGGCGCGCCAGGGCGGCGGTCGCGGTGGTCTTGCCCTGCCCCGAGCCGGGAGCGGCGATGACCAGGGCGGGACAGGAGGCAGAGGCCATGGAAGCCGGGGTCAGTACTGCGGTGCCCACTTCAGGCCGACGTAGAAGCTGCGACCCGGCGTAGCGTAGTTGCGCGCCAGCTCATAGCGTTTGTCGGCGGCGTTGTCCAGGCGGGCGACGACCTGCCAGTCGCGTGCCATGCGGGTGCTGGCGTGCAGATTGACCAGGGTGTAGCCGGGCAGCACGTTCTTGTTGGCTGCGTCGTCGTAGCGGCGGCCCGAGGCCTGCACCTCGGCGCCCACCGTCCATTGGGCGACGCGCGTGTCCGCACCCAGCGTGGCGTGGCGCCTGGCGCGGCGCTGCAGCTGCTTGTCGGTGTCCAGGTTCCGGGGGTTTTGCAGGTCGAGCGAGCCGTAGAGACGCACGCCGCCCAGGCGGTGCGCGCCCGCGAACGTCACGCCCTGGTAGCGCGCCTTGCCCACGCTGGCGTAGCAGCCGGGATAGCGATCGCTGCTGGCCGCACACGGGCCGGGGCCGTCCACGTAGATGATCAGGTCGTCGATGTGGTTGCGGTAGGCCGTGGCAGAGAAGCTGCTCGCGCCCTCCTGCCACTTCACGCCCAGCTCGAAGTTGCGCGACTGCTGCGGCTTGAGCGAGGCGTCGCCGTACTTGGTGAAGCGCTGGTACAGCGTCGGCGCCTTGAAGGCCGTGCCGGCGGACGCGGTGGCGCGCCAGTGGCGGGCGAAGTCGTAGCCGTACGAGGCGCTGCCGGTGGTCTTGCCGCCGAACTCGCTGTCCTGGTCGTGGCGCGCGTTCAGCTGCAGCGTGTGCGCGCCCTGGCGCAGCCCCCAGCCCAGGGCCAGGGCGTCGAATGAGCGCTGGCGCGTCTCCATCGTGGGGAAGAAGCTGGTGTTGTCCAGCCGGTCCTCGCGCCGCTCCAGCGACGCCGTCAGCAGCTGCGCGCCCAGGCGCCATTCGTTGTGCAGCAGGTAGCTGCGAATCCGCGTGTCGGTCAGGTAGATGCTCGGCGTGGTTTCGTAGCGGTCCTGCGATTCGCTGACGGACAGACGGGTCTTGTAGGCCTCGCTCCACTGCGCATGCCAAGCCAGGCCCAGCGTCTGCAGGCGCCGCAGGTTGCGGTCGTCCCTGGTCGGGCTGACGTCATAGCCGCTGTTGGAGTCGCTGTACAGCAGCGTGCCCTCCAGGCGGTGCGCCGCGTGCAGCTGCCAGCCCAGGCGGCCGCTCGCGGCGGTGGTGAGGTAGCCGTCGAGGTCCGGGTTGGCCGCGGCGTCGGTCTTGGCGCTGTAGCCCCGGCTGCCTTCGCGAGAAAAGCCCAGGGCATAGTCCACGGCGCCGCTGGCGCCGCTCACGCCGGCCTCGGAGCGCCAGGTGCGCCAGGTACCCAGGCCCACGCCCACGTAGGGCGCGACACCCGCCTCGCCTTTTTTCGTGAAGATCTGGATCACCCCGGCCACGGCGTCCGAGCCGTAGATGGCCGCGGCCGGACCGCGCAGCACCTCGATGCGTTCGATCTGCGACAGCGGAATGGCCTCCCACGACGGGTCGCCGCTGCCGGCCTGGGAATCCACGCGCACGCCATCGACATAGACGGCGGTGAAGCGCGTCTCGGCGCCGCGCAGGAAGACACTGGTGGCCGTGCCGGGGCCGCCATTGCGCGTCATCTCGACGCCGGGCAAGCGCGCCAGCACGTCGGCCAGGCCGGTGGCGCCGCTTTGCTCGATGGTCTCGCGGTCCACGATGGACACATCGGCCAGCACGTCGGTCAGCGGCTGGGCCGTGCGGGTGGCGGTGACTACGACCTCGTCCAGGTCCGGGGCGCGCAGGTTCTGCGCAAGCAGGGTGCCCCCCGTCTGGGCATGGGCCCCGCAAGCGGCCAGCGCCGCCAGGGCCAGAGCGCTCAGGCGCAGATACGCGCGGCCATCGGCAGCCGCGCGGGAGCAGAACAGGAAATTCGACATGGAGAAAATGCAAGCAAACAAACCCGCGCCAGCCTCCCCGCCAGCATTGGGTGACATGGCCGTGCGCCCAGTGGCGCAAAGCCTCCTTGTTGGCCGGTATCCGGGCTGGCGAAGACATCCTGCACACCACCTTCCCAGGCGCTTGTTCAAGGCGCCCAGTGGCTGACTGGTGACAGGTGAGCCGACACGCGGCTCGTTCGCTGACCGTTGCGGGGGCAGCGCAGGCCCGGGGCCCGGTCCATGGCGGACGGCCCCTCCCTGCTTCCCGTTGAACTGCGGCATGCGAACCATGACGCGAGCACCAACAAGCGGCGGATTTTATGCGCGCCGGCCGCACGGTCCCTACAATTGCCGCCCTATGCCCCAGCCTTCCCCCATCGACCAGATCGCCGAGCGCGTGGAGCGCCTGCTCCAGCAGCACGCGCAACTGCGGCAGGACAAGGCCCTGCTGGAGCAGCAGGTCGCCGCCCTCACCGAGGAGCGCGACTCGCTGCGTTCGCGCCTGCAGGCCGCCCGCGCCCGCGTGGATGCGCTGCTGGACCGTCTTCCCGCCAACGCGGCGCCCGCCGCCTCCGACGCCACGCCATGAAACAGCTCGAAGTCCAGATCCTGCAGCAGAGCTACCTGCTGGGCTGCGCCGAAGGCCAGGAGCCGCGCCTGATGGCCGCGGTGGAGCGCGTGGACACGGCCATGACGCGCATCCGCGATGCGGGCAAGGTGCGCGCCCGCGACCGCATCGCCGTGCTGGCGGCGCTCAACCTGGCCTTCGACCTGGCCGACCGCGAGGCCGCCCAGCAGGAGGCGTCCGCACACCCGGCCGCGCAGCCCCCGCAAGAGCCGCCACACCTGCAGGACGAGCGCCTCGCCGCCCTGCTCGACCGGCTGGACCAGGCCCTCGCCGCTGGGGACGCGCCGGGGTTGTAAGCATTGGCGAACGGGGTGTTCGCGGGGCGCGCAACGCGCCTACAATGCACCTGTCTGCGATGCTGCCGGGCTTTATATTTCCTTGAACCAATGCTCTTGGAGCCCGGGCTTGGTACATCGCCTGGCAGGCGTGATCATCTCGCGTCAGATGAACCCAATGTCAGGTTGCCCTCGCCCACCTGAACCCCCGGTTCAGGATGCCGGTCCGGTGGCATTTGCAGACACCTTCTTTCGAGCGAAGCCGGGGCTCCCCGCCCTCCGCCTACCCCCCTCTCCCCTCTTCCCCCAGCTGTCACCGCCCGCCCCGGGGCAGGCGCTCAGGCGCACCAGGGCGCGGGCTGGCCGTGCATCACATCCATCCACAGCGCCCAGCCGCCGAGCACGCACAGCACGGCGCCTGCGGCACGCGAGCCGCTGGCCTGCTGCATCCGGTTGAGCCGCTGCCGCAGCCATTGCCAGGCCGCGGGGCCCGCCACCAGCCACAGGCCGCTGCCGATGCCAAACAGCACCATGCTGGCCGCGCCACGCGCCACGCTGCCGCTCAGGGCAGCGGTGAGCAGCGCGGTGTAAAGCAGCCCGCAGGGCAGCAATGCCCAGGCCATGCCGGTGAAAAACAGTCCGCCCGGGCGTGCCACCAGGGGCTGCACGCGCGCCCACACGGTGCGGCCGGCGCTCTCTATCCAGGCGGGCTGGCGTGCCTGCAGCAGCATCATGAGGCCCCAGGCGATGATGAGCACATGCGTCATGGTCCACAGCGGCCGCAGTGCGCTGCTGTGCTGGCCCAGCCAGGCCAGCTGGTCCATGGCGAAGGCTGCGGCACCACCGGCGGTGCCATAGCCCGCCAGGCGCCCGACGTGGAAGGCCAGCGTGCGGCCCAGCACCGGGCGGCGCGGCAGCCAGTGGATCACCTGAGGTTCGCCCGGGGCGGCAGGGCGTCCCCCTGCCCCTATCACTGCGCCGCAGGGCCCGGCGCACATGGCAAGGCAGTGCGTACCACCCACCAGGCCCATCAGGAAGACGGTGGACGCAAGCGTGAGGAACATGGATCAGATGATCCGGGAGAAGCGCGCGCGGTTCCGGTTGGCCTGCAGATATTTATCGAACGCCATGGCGACGCCGCGCACGAAGTACCAGCCCAGCTCGGTGACCTGCACGCCGTCGTCGGCCAGCTTGACCAGGCCCTGCCCGGCCATCTCCTCGAGTTGCTGCAGTTCGGGCTCGAAATAGCTGCGAAAGTCGATCAGCCAGGCGGCCTCCATGGGCTCGAACAGCACTTCGCCCTGGCACATCAGCGCCATGATGACCGAGCGGCGCACCAGGTCGTCCTTCGTCAGCGCCAGGCCACGCGCGATAGGGAGGCGCCCCTGGTTGATGGCATCGTAGTACTCGTCCAGCGTCTTGACGTTCTGGCTGTACGTGGCGCCGATGCGGCCGATGGCCGACACCCCCAGGCCGATCAGGTCGCAGTCCGGCTGGGTGCTGTAGCCCTGGAAGTTGCGGTGCAGCCGGCCCTGGCGCTTGGCCACCGCCAGCGAGTCCTGCGGCAGGGCGAAGTGGTCCATGCCCACATAGACATAGCCCGCGCCCTCGAACACCTCCAGGGCCTGCGCCAGCATGGAAAGCTTGGCCGAGGCCATGGGCAGCTCGGCCGTGATGATGCGCCGCTGCGCCTTGAAGCGCTCGGGCAGGTGGGCGTAGGCGTAGAGCGCGATGCGATCCGGCCGCAGCTCGGAGACCTGCCCCAGCGTGCGCTCGAATGATTCGGGCGTCTGCCGGGGCAGGCCGTAGATCAGGTCCACGTTCACGGACTCGAACCCCAGGCGGCGCGAGCTCTCGATGAGGGAGAACACCTGCTCGGCCGGCTGCACGCGGTGCACTGCCTTCTGCACTTCGGGGTCGAAGTCCTGCACGCCGAAGCTCAGGCGGTTGAAGCCGAGCTCGGCCAGCAGGGCCAGGCGCGACTCGTCCACGGTGCGCGGATCGACCTCGATGGAGTATTCGCCGCCCGGCACCAGCGTGAAGCTGCGCTTGAGCATGGCCATCAGCTCGCGCAGGCCTTCGTCGGACAGGAACGTGGGCGTGCCGCCGCCGAAATGCAGCTGGCTCACCTGCTGTCCCACGCCGCAGTGCGCGGTATGCAGGTCGATCTCGCGGCTCAGGTAGCGCAGATAGACCTCGGCGCGCTCGGGGTGGCGCGTGATGATCTTGTTGCACGCGCAGTAATAGCAGAGGGATTGGCAGAACGGAATGTGGACGTACAGCGACAGCGGCATCGCTTTGCCCACCGATCCCACCCGGCGCTGCTGCAGGGCCAGCACGTATTCCTCTTCGCCGAAGGCTTCCACGAAACGATCCGCCGTGGGGTAGGAGGTATAGCGTGGCCCTGGAACGTCGAAGCGTCGCAGCAGTTCGGTGGTGACAACGGTCATAGGGGGTAATTCCTCAGGGTGAGTCGGGCACTGTGCCCCAGCTGGCGCCCGAGCGTCCTTGATTTCGATCAAGAGGACCCAATGTCTGCGAAATGACAATTCGCCCTGGATCAAAGCACGTGCGCGTGCCTGCGACTTTCGCAGGCCTTGCAGCGTTCGGATGTAAGCTAGCGCCATGACCAGGGTACCCATGTCTCCCAACCTTCAAGCCATCAAGGTTGCTTGCTCCAACTGCAACCTGCGCGAGCTGTGCATGCCGGTGGGCCTGGACGAGCAGCAGCTCAAGCGCCTGGACGAGATCGTCGCCGTTCGGCGCAAGGTCAAGCGCGGCGGCAACCTGTTTCGCAATGGCGACCCTTTCACCTCGCTCTACGCCATCCGCACGGGCTTCTTCAAGACCTGCGTGGCCACCGAGGACGGGCGCGACCAGGTGACGGGATTCCAGATGGCCGGGGAGATCATCGGCCTGGACGGCATCGTCAACGACCACCATACCTGCGACGCGGTGGCGCTGGAGGACGCGGAGGTCTGCGTCATGCCCTTCGACCGGGTCGAGGAGCTCTCGCGCGAGATCAACGCCCTGCAGACGCATGTGCACAAGATCATGAGCCGCGAAATCGTGCGCGAGCACGGCGTCATGCTGCTGCTGGGCAGCATGCGTGCCGAAGAGCGGCTGGCGGCTTTCCTGCTGAACCTGGTACAGCGCCTGCACGCGCGTGGTTTTTCGCAGTCGGAGCTGGTCCTGCGCATGACGCGCGAGGAGATCGGCAGCTACCTGGGCCTGAAGCTTGAAACGGTGAGTCGCACTTTCTCGAAATTCGTCGAGGAAGGCATCGTCGAAGTCAAGCAGCGCCACGTGCGCATCATCGACACCAACGCCCTCAAGCGCATCGTCAACAGCCAGCAGGCCTGCCACTGACCCTCGGCCGGCGCTGCCCGGAACGCAAAAAGGCAATGCCTGCGCATTGCCTTTTTTTGCGTTTGCAGCCCGGGCGGCGCTGGCCGCCGGGGCTGCCGTTCCCGCTCAGTTGAGGGGGGTCTTCTTCCCGTCGGGATAGTGGTAGAGCGTGATCGCGGGGTTCTTCATCTCGCCATTGGACTCGAAGGCGATGTTGGCCGTCACACCCTTGTAACTGGACTTGAGCAACTCCGGGATGTAAACCTTCGGATCCCACGAGCCGGCGCGCTTCATGGCGTCGACCAGCAGCATGGTGGCGTCGTAGGTGTAGGGGCTGTAGATCTGGTACTGGCCAGGGTACTTGGCGTCGTACTTGGCCTTCCAGGCCATGCCGCCGGGCATCTTGGCCAGCGACGCGCCGCCTTCGGCGCACACCACGTTCGACAGGGTCTTGGCGCCCGCGGTCAGCTTGGCGATCTCGGTCGTGCACAGGCCGTCGCCACCGAAATACTTCACGTTGCCCATGCCGAGCTGCTCCATCTGCCGGAGCATGGGGCCGGCCTGCGGGTCCATGCCGCCGAAGAAGATGGCGTCCGGGTTCTTGGCCTTGATGGCCGTGAGGATGGCCATGAAGTCGGTGGCCTTGTCGGTGGTGAACTGCTCGTCGACCACCTTCATGCCCTTCTCGGCCGCCACCCGCTTGAACACGTTGGCCAGACCCTGGCCATAGGCCGTGCGGTCATCGACCACGGCCACCGTCTTGAGCTTGAGCGTGTCGCTGGCATAGGCCGCGACCCCCGCGCCCAGGGCGTTGTCGTTGGCGATGATGCGGAACGTGGTCTTGTAGCCGGGCTTGGTCAGGTTGGGGTTGGTGGCCGCGCCCGTGACGTGCGGGATGCCGCAGTCGTTGTAGACCTTGGCCGCGGGAATCGTGGTGCCCGAATTGAGGTGGCCCACCACGCCGGCGGCCTTGGCGTCGCACAGCTTCTGCGCCGCCGCCGTGCCCTGCTTGGGGTCGGCCGCGTCATCCTCGGCCAGCAGCTCGAACCTGACCTTCTTGCCGCCGATGGTCACGCCCTGGGCGTTGAGCTCCTCGATCGCCATGCGGGCGCCGTTCTCGTTGTCCTTGCCGTAGTGCGCCTGGGCCCCGGACACGGGCGCCACGTGACCGATTTTCACCACCTCTTGGGCGTGGGTCATGCCGGCGATGGCCGCAATGGCGGCCACCACGGTCAGTTTCAACTTCAATTGCATAGATGTCTCCGATCCTTCATTGCTGGAAGTGGCGTTGCGTGACAACGCGCAGAAACATATCGCAGTTCAAAACCGCCCACACTAGGGAACACGAGAAAATCACGCCGATACCACACCGGGATATACCCTGTCATCGCTTTGGAACGTGTTTCAGTGCCCGGCCAGCGCCGGTTCAGGGGCGGCAGTTTTTCGTCAATTCCTCGGCCACGGCTTCATAGACGGACTGGCGCACCACGGTCTCGACCTCCTCGCGCAGGCGCGTGCCGATGGAGCGCGTCTGCTCCTCGATGACCAGGGCGATGGCCTCGGCGAGCCTGTGCTCCAGGACCAGGTCCACGCGCTGCATCAGGCGGTGCACCATGTCCTCCTGCAGGCCGTCGGCTGCCACGGGCAGCTGCAGCGCCGCCGTGGCGGGGGCGGCCGGCGCGGGCGCGCCGTCCTCCGCCGGAAGATGCACCACCTCCGTGAGGGTGGGGACGAAGCGCGGCGGCGTGCGCGGTGGCTGGGTCATTCGCGCGCCCCGCCCACCAGGTCGTGGCGCACGATGGCAAAGCCGCCGGCCTGGTACTGGCGCCAGCGCTGGCGCGCCTGGGCACGCTCCTGCGGGTCGGCCTGCGGCACCACCTCGATCACGCGGGCGAACTCGGCAAAGCCCTCAGGCACGCCCTCGCCCGCGTTGATCAGCACCTGCCGGTGGCTGCACGCGAGTGGCGTCTCGGTGAGCAGCACCGGCGACGCTTCCACGACGTCGGCGGCAGCGTCTTCCAGACAGTGGGCGACGAAGTCGGAAGGCTCCAAAAACCATAGCATGCGATCAAGGCGCAGCAAGGCCTTTCGGTCTCCCGCGATGACAATCCGGGCATCCTGGCGCAGCGCCTTGCGGACCACGCGGCAGATGTGCCCGAACCTATCCGGTGCGTTGAAGTGGAACGCGATCTCGGTCATGTGCCTGGCTGGTGCCCGGGGGCCGGCGTGGGCAGGCCCGCTACGGGCATGGCAGCCCCTCAGCCTTTCGCCGCCCGGGGCGCGGCCTTGGGGGCGGACTTGGGAGCGGTCTTGGACCCTGCCTTGGCGGCAGCCTTGGGCGCGGCATGGGGCTGCGCCGCAGGCGCCTGGCCGGCCTGGGCGATCAGGTACTCCACGAGCAGCCCGACGGGCCGGCCGGTCGCGCCCTTGGCAGCGCCGCCCTTCCAGGCCGTGCCGGCAATGTCCAGGTGCGCCCACGGCAGGTCGCCGACGAAGCGCTGCAGGAACTTGGCCGCCGTCACCGAGCCGGCGGGCCGGCCCGCAACGTTGGCCACGTCGGCGAAATTGCTCTTGAGCCCCTCGCCGTACTCGTCGTCGAGTGGCATGCGCCAGCACGGGTCGAGCGCCGCCTCGCCGGCGCCCTGCAGCTCGGCGGCCAGGGCGTCCGACGTGGAGAACAGGCCGCTGCGCAGCCCACCCAGGGCGATCACGCAGGCGCCCGTGAGCGTGGCGATGTCGATCAATGCGCGCGGCTTGAAGCGCGCCGCGTAGGTCAGTGCGTCGCACAGCACCAGGCGGCCCTCGGCGTCGGTGTTGAGCACCTCGATGGTCTGCCCGCTCATGCTGGTGACCACGTCACCGGGCTTGAGCGCCCGGCCGTCGGGCATGTTCTCACACGCCGGGATGAGGCCCACGACGTTGATGGCGGGCTGCAGCTCGGCCAGGGCACGAAACACCCCCAGCACGCTGGCCGCGCCGCCCATGTCGAACTTCATCTCGTCCATCTCGGGCGCGGGCTTGAGCGAGATGCCGCCCGTGTCGAAGGTGATGCCCTTGCCAACCAGCACCACGGGCGCCTCGGCCTTGGCCGCGCCACCGTAGCGCAGCTCGATGAAGCGCAGGGGCTGCTCCGAGCCCTGCGCCACCGCGAGAAAGGCACCCATGCCCAGCTTGGCCACCTCCGCCGGGCCGCGTACCGTGCACTGGATGCCGGGCAGGTTGGCCAGCTCGCGCGCGGCGTCGGCCAGCAGGCTGGGCGTGGCGTGGTTGGCCGGGCGGTTGGCCCACTCGCGGGCGAACCCGATCCCGGTCGCAAGCGCCTGGCCGGTGGCGAACTCGCTGCGCGCCGCCGCGGCGTCGGCCATGCCCAGCAGCAGCGCGTCGGGCACATGGGTCTCGTTCTTGCTCTTGGTGGCCGAATACACATAGACCGCCTCGGCGGCGGCGCAAATCGTCGCCTGCACTGCCCCGGGGGCGGGCGTGCCCGCCAGCACCACGGCGGCCTTGCGCACCGCCGGCTGGCGCAGGGCCGCCGCCAATGCCAGCACCGCCTTGCGCGTCGCCTGCGCACCGCCGTCGCCGCAGCCGAGCATCAGCAGCCGACGCGCGGCCACGCCTTCGGGGGCATACAGCTGCAGCATCTTGCCGGGCTTGGTCTCCAGGTCCTGCTGCGAGAGTGCCCGTGCGATCAGTGCCCCCACGGCGCCCGCGTCCTGCGCGGGTGCGAAGCCCTCGGGGACCAGCACGGCCAGCAGATCGCACTTGTGCCGGGCCGCTGCCGGCAGGGTCAGGGACTTGAGTTCAAAGTTCATAATCGGCGTTTTCCTTCGAGACAATGTTATTCGATTCATCCATCCGCAAGGAGTTGGCGCGCTCCTTCGGCGCGACCCTGGTGGTGCTGGTCACCGTGGTCATGACCATGATGCTGATACGCACGCTGGGGCTGGCGTCGCGCGGTAGCGTGGGGCCGGCGGATGTGCTGCTGGTGATGGGCTTTACCGTGCTCGGGCAGCTGTCCACGCTACTGAGCCTGTGCCTGTTCATCGCGGTGGTGAGCGTGCTCTCGCGCATGTACCGCGACAGCGAGATGGCGATCTGGTTTTCCTCCGGCCAGGGCCTGGTCAGCCTGCTGCGCCCGCTGCTGCGCTTTGCCTGGCCGGTGCTCCTGGCCGTGGCCGCGCTGTCGCTGGTGGTCTGGCCCTGGGCCAACCGGCAGGTGCAGGAGATCCGCCAGCAGTACGAGCAGCGCAGCGACGTGGACCGCATCGCCCCGGGCGAATTTCAGGAGTCCGCGGGCGGCTCGCGCGTCTTGTTCATCGACAAGGACACGCCGGGCGAGGGCGCGGCAAGCAACGTCTTCGTCGTCACCACCGAGCCGCAGCGCGAGACCGTCACCTCGGCCCGCAGCGCCCGACTAGAGGTGCGCGAGGGCGAGCGCGTGGCCATCCTCAGCAACGGCCAGCGGCTCGAAGCGCTGCTGGACCGCTCGGGCGTGCGCCTGAGCGAATTCGCCGAATACGGCGTGCACATCGGCACTCCGGGCGCTGCCGGCCGTGAAGAGGCGGCCCTCAAGGCGCGCGACACGCACGAACTCCTGCGCGAGCCGCTGCCGGCGGCGCAGGCCGAGCTGGGCTGGCGCCTGGGCCTGGTCTTCGGCGTGCTCAACTTCGTCGTGCTCGGCCTGGCGCTGGCGGTGGCCAACCCGCGTGCCGGGCGCAGCGTCAGCATGGCACTGGCGCTGTTTGCCTTCATCGCCTACTACAACCTCATGAACGTCGGGCAGAGCTGGATCGCCGCCGGACAGCTGGCGCTCGTGCCTTTTCTGCTGGCACTGCACGGCGGCACGCTGGCGCTGGGGCTGGCGCTGCTGGCGGCGCGGCACAACCAGTGGTCGCTGCGCGGCCTGTTGCAGCGCGGGGGGCGGGCATGAGGACCATCCGCCGGTTCATCTACCGCGAGATCGCCACGAGCGTCGGCTTCGTCACCCTGGCGTTCCTTGCGCTGTTCTTCTTCTTCGACCTGGTCGATGAGCTGCGCTGGGTGGGCGGCGGCTACCAGGTCATGCACGCCGTGATCTACGTCGCGCTCAACCTGCCGCGCCACCTGTACGAGCTGCTACCCATCACGGTGCTGATCGGCACCATCTTCGTGATGGCGCGCCTGGCGCAAAGCTCCGAATTCACCATCCTGCGCACCAGCGGCCTGGGCCCGTGGCGCACGCTCGCCACGCTGCTGCTGCTGGGCGCCGCCTGCACCGTCCTCACCTTCGTGCTGGGCGACTACGTCACCCCGGCCACCGAGCGCGCTGCCCAGGTGTTCAACGCCCGCGAGATCGGCCAGATCAGCACCGGCGCGACCGGCGCCTGGCTCAAGGAGCGCACCGACGGCCATTCGCGCGCCATCAACGTGCGCGCCCTGGGCACCGACGGGCGCATGCGCGGCATCCGCGTGTTCGAGTTCGATGTCCAGGGGCGCGTCACGGCCACGCTGTCGGCCGAGTCGGGGGACTTCGACGAGGCCCGCCAGGCCTGGCAGCTTCAGCAGGTGCAGCGCAGCCTGTTCGAGCGTCCCGCCGCGGGCGGCGCGGTGCGGCTCGAACGGCTGGCCGACGACCGGCTCGACTGGCCCACCCGCATCACCTCCGGCATGGTCGCGGCCGCCGTGCTCAAGCCCGACAAGATGGCGACGATCGACCTGTTTCGCTTCATCCGCCACCTGCAGGCCAACGGCCAGTCGGCCCAGCGCTACGAGATCGAGTTCTGGCGCAAGGTGTTCTATCCCTTGAGCTGCCTGGTCATGGTCGTGCTGGCGCTGCCGTTTGCCTACCTGCACTTCCGCTCGGGCGGCATCGCCGGCTATGTCTTTGGCGGGGTCATGGCGGGCATCAGCTTCTTCCTGTTGAACAACCTGTTCGGCTTTGCCGGCAACCTGCAGCAGTGGTCGCCCTGGCTGACCGCGGCAGCGCCAGGGCTGATCTACATGGCGCTGTCGCTGGCGGCCTTTCTGTGGCTGGTGCTGAGGCGATGAGCGAGTCCCCAGCACGCGGCCTGGTGCTGCTGGCCCACGGCTCGCGCGACCCGCTGTGGCGCCGACCGGTGCAGGCCGTGCAGACGCGGCTGGCCGAGGCCGCGCCACAGCTGGCGGTGCGCTGCGCCTACCTGGAGCTGTGCGCGCCCGACCTGGCCAGCGCCGTGCAGGAGCTGCAGGCCGCGGGCCTCGAGCGCATCACCGTCGTGCCGCTGTTCTTCGGCGCGGGCCGGCATGTACGCGAGGACCTGCCGCGGCTGGTGCAGGAACTGGCCGATGCGAACCCCGGTCTGTCGCTACGCCTCGCGCCCGTGGCGGGGGAGGACGCACGGCTCATCGCCCTGCTGGCCGAGCTTGCCGCCGAAGCGGCTTTGTTAGATAAATAATGCATAATTAACAGGTTTTTTATCTTATAAACGATATGAACCTGCACCAGTTCCGCTTCGTGCAAGAGGCAGTGCGCCGCAACCTCAATTTGACGGAAGCGGCCAAGGCCCTGCACACCTCGCAGCCCGGCGTCTCCAAGGCCATCATCGAGCTGGAGGACGAGCTGGGCGTGGACATCTTCGCGCGCCATGGCAAGCGCCTCAAACGTGTGACCGAGCCGGGCCAGCACGTGCTCAAGAGCATCGAGCTGATCATGCGCGAGGTCGGCAACTTGAAGCGCATCGGCGAGCAGTACAGCCAGCAGGACAGCGGCACCCTGTCGATCGCCACCACGCACACCCAGGCCCGCTACGTGCTGCCCATGCCGGTGGCGCGGCTGCGCGACATCTACCCAAAAGTGCACATCAGCCTGCACCAGGCGACGCCGCACGAAGTCGCGCGCATGGTCATCGACGAGGTGGCCGAGATCGGCATGGCCACCGAGTCGCTGGCCGACTACCCCGAACTCGTCACCCTGCCCTGCTACGAATGGCAGCACGTGTTGGTGCTGCCGGCCAGCCACCCGCTGGCGCAGCGCGAGCGCATCGGCCTGGACGACATCGCGCACGAGGCGCTCATCACCTACCACCCCTCGTTCACCGGGCGCGGCAAGATCGACCAGGCCTTTGCCACGCGCCGCCTGCAGCCGCGCATCGTGCTGGAGGCCATCGACTCGGACGTCATCAAGACCTATGTGCGCCTGGGCCTGGGCATCGGCATCGTGGCCGAGATGGCCATGCGCGAGGACACCAACCCCGACCTGGTGGTGCGCCCCGTGGGCCACCTGTTCGGCCAGAGCGTGGCGCGCGTGGCATTCAAGCGCGGTGCCTACCTGCGCAACTTCGTCTATCGTTTCGCCGAACTGCTGAGCGACCGCCTGGGCCGCGACCTGATCGACCGGGCCATGACCGGCCACGTCAACGACTACGAACTTTGAACCCCGCGCTGCCTGCCGCGCGCCCTGTCCCGCCATGACCACCCCGCCATTCCCGAGCCGCCTGCCCGACGTGGGCACCACCATCTTCGCCACCATGTCGGCGCTGGCCGCCGAGCACGGCGCCGTCAACCTGGGCCAGGGCTTTCCGGACTTCGCCTGCGATCCGGCGCTGGTCGAAGCCGTCGCCCGCGCCATGCGCGCCGGCCACAACCAGTACCCGCCCATGCCGGGCATACCCGCGCTGCGCCACGCCGTTGCTACAAAAGTGGAAGCGTTGCACGGCCGCCGGTATTGCCCCGAGCGCGAAATCACCATCACCGCCGGCGCCACGCAGGCCATCCTCACAGCCATCCTGTGCTGCGTGCACCCGGGCGACGAGGTCATCGTGCTCGACCCGTGCTATGACAGCTACGTGCCCAACATCGAGCTGGCCGGCGCGCGCGCCGTGCGCGTGCCGCTGGCTCCCGGCAGCTTCGCGCCCGACTTTGACCGCATCGCCGCCGCCCTGTCGCCGCGCACGCGCCTGCTCATCCTCAACACCCCGCACAACCCCAGCGCCACGGTCTGGAGCGAGGCCGACATGCGCCGCCTGGAGGCGCTGCTGGCGCCCACCGACGTGCTGCTGGTGAGCGACGAGGTCTATGAGCACATGGTCTTCGATGGCGCCGAGCACCAGGGCGCGGCGCGCTTTGCCGGCTTGGCCGAGCGCGCCTTCATCGTGTCGAGCTTTGGCAAGACCTTCCACGTCACGGGCTGGAAGGTGGGCACGGTGGCCGCGCCCGCGGCGCTGATGGCGGAGTTTCGCAAGGTGCACCAGTTCAACGTCTTCACGGTGAACACGCCCATGCAGCACGGCTTGGCCGACTACCTGCAGGACCCCGCGCCCTACCTTGCCCTACCCGCCTTCTACCAGGCCAAGCGCGACCTGTTCCGCCAGGGCCTGGCCGGCTCGCGCCTGCGCCTGCTGCCCAGCACGGGCAGCTACTTTCAGTGTGTGGATTATTCGGCCGTGAGCGACCTGGGCGAGATGGAGTTTTGCGAATGGCTGGTGCGCGAGGTGGGCGTGGCGGGCATCCCGCTGTCGGCCTTCTATGGCGACGGCTTCGACCAGCGCATGGTGCGCTTTTGCTTCGCCAAGCGCGACGAGACGCTGCACACGGCGCTGCAGCGGCTACAGAAGCTTTGAATGAAATACACCCCAAACCCAGGCCGGGCGCGGGCCTTCAGCTATCTTTTTTAATTATTGAGCCCCGGCCGGGGTGCCTCACAGCAGCACGATGTCGTACAGCTCCGGCCCCAGGCTGCCCTCTGCCTGCAGCGAGATCGGCTTGCCGATGAAATCCGACAGGCCCGCCAGGTGCTGGCTTTCCTCGTCCAGGAACAGCTCCACCACCTGGGGCGACGCCACCACGCGGAACTCGCGCGGGTTGAACTGGCGCGCCTCCCGGAGCACCTCGCGCAGGATGTCGTAGCAGACGCTGCGCGCCGTCTTCACCTCGCCCACGCCGCGGCAGGTCGGGCAAGGCTCGCAGAGCATCTGCGCGAGCGACTCGCGCGTCCTCTTGCGCGTCATCTCCAGCAGGCCCAGCTGCGAGAAGCCCCCCACCATAGTCTTGACCCGGTCACGCGCCAAGTGCTTCTTGAACTCGGCCAGCACCGCGGCGCGGTGGTCCTCGCGCACCATGTCGATGAAGTCGGCGATCACGATGCCGCCCAGGTTGCGCAGGCGCAGCTGGCGGGCGATCGCGCCGGCCGCCTCCAGGTTGGTCTTGAAGATGGTGTCGTCGAAATTGCGTGCGCCGACGTAGCCGCCGGTGTTCACGTCGATGGTGGTGAGGGCCTCGGTCTGGTCCACGATCAGGTAGCCGCCGGACTTGAGGTCCACCCGCCGGCCCAGGGCGCGCGCCACCTCCTCGTCGATCGAGTACAGGTCGAAGATGGGCCGCTCGCCCTTGTACAGCTGCAGCTTGGGCGCCGCCGCCGGCATGAACTCGCGCCCGAACTCGGCCAGCAGCTCAAACTGCTCGCGCGAGTCGATGCGGATGGACTGCGTCTGCTCGCCGGCGATGTCGCGCAGCACGCGCTGCAGCAGGTTCAGGTCCTGGTGCAGGAGCGAGCCGGCCGGCCGGGTGAGCGCCGCCTGGCGGATATTGGCCCAGGCCTTGCGCAGGTAGGCGATGTCCTCCTGCAGCTCGGTGTCACTCGCGTCCTCGCCGTTGGTGCGCAGGATGAAGCCGCCGCCCCCGCCCGTGTCCTTGCTGCCCACCAGCGCCTGCAGCCGCGCGCGCAGCGCATCGCGCTCGGCCGCGGGGATCTTCTGCGACACGCCCACGTGGTCGTCCTGCGGCAGAAAGACCAGCAGCCGCCCGGCAATGCTGATCTGCGTGGACAGCCGCGCGCCCTTGCTGCCGATAGGGTCCTTGATGACCTGCACCATGAGCGGCTGGCCCTCGAAGACCTGGCGCTCAATAGGCACGGGCGGCTCGCCCTTGCGCGCGAACATGGGCGCCTCGCCGCTCTCCTGCCGGTGCCAGACGTCGGCCACGTGCAGGAAGGCCGCGCGCTCCAGGCCGATGTCGATGAAGGCCGACTGCATGCCCGGCAGCACCCGGGACACCTTGCCCAGGTACACGTTGCCGACCAGGCCGCGCTCCAGCGCACGCTCCACGTGCAGCTCCTGCACCGCGCCGTGCTCGACCACGGCCACGCGCGTTTCCTGAGGGGACCAGTTGATGAGAATGTCTTGATGCATGGGACGTTCATGATGCCTGAAACCCGGCCCCGTCGTGGTCTGCCGGCCGGGCCCGCTACCATGGCAGCTCCCCTGCCCGTCCTGCCTTCCATGCCCCGCCTGACGACCCTGCTGCGCCGCCTCCTTCTGCCTGTCCTCGCCGGCCTCGCCTGCAGCGCGGCGCTGCAGGCCCAGCCCGCCCCGCCCGCAGCGGGTGCGGGCAGCAGCGTGGTGGTGAAGCTCCAGCCCGACGGCCACGGTGCGCTGCTGGACGGCGTGCAGCTCGTGCCCATCGCATCCATCGACGTCCGGCCCGAGGTGCTGGACCGCCCGCTGGTCTCGCCGGACGGGCGCCGTGCCTATGTCGGCTCGCGCACGGGCTGGATCACCCAGCTGGACCTGCCCAGCGGCCGCGTGGTGGGCGAGGTGCAAGTCGCCCGCGACCTGCGGGCCCTGGCCCTGGGCGGCGACGGCCGCTGGCTGCTGGCCGCAGGCGACGAGCCGCCCACGCTGGCCCTGTTCGATGCCGACCTGGCGCGGGTCAAAACCTTTGCCCTCACGTCGCTCGACGGCAAGGCTGCCTCGCGCGTGGCCGGGCTGCGGCACGCGCTGCGGCGCGGCAGCTTCATCGTGGCGCTGGCCGACCTGCCGGAAGTCTGGGAAATCTCCCTGGACCCGCAGGCCGCACCCATCTACGACGGCCTGGTGCACGACTACCGCATGGGCGAGGCCATCGCCCGCTCCGGCTTTCTGGGCGTGCGGCGCACGCCGCTGGCCGAGCCGCTGCACGGCTTCATCCTCGACCCGGACGAGCGCCACCTGATCGGCGCGCGTGCCCCGCGCGGCGACCAGCCGGTGGTGCTGGTGGTGAACCTGGATGCGCGGGTGGCGGTCGCCGGCCTGGCCGCCAGCGGCAGGCCCCGGCTGGATGCGGCCGCCGCGTTCACCTGCCAGGGCCGGCCCTTTCTCGCAAGCGTCAACGGCGGCGCGCCGGTGGTGGATGTGTTCGACCTGAAGGCCTGGAAGCGTGCACGTTCCATCGCCATCCCCGCGCCCGCAGCCTTCGCAGGCAGTCATGAGGCCAGCAAGTCGTTCTGGATCGGCACCGAGGGCGCTGGCCTGCGCCTGATCGACAAATGCACGCTGGAGCCCGTGGCCGAGGTGCGCCTGCCGGACGGCGCTACGGTGGCGCAGGCCTTCTCGCCCGACGGCCGCCGGCTGCTGATCGGCACGCGCGGGCCGGACGCTCTGCTGGTCTATGACCTGGAGCGACCCGGGCAGACCGCCCGCCAGGTTCTGCCCTCGCCGCCCGAGGCCAGGGACGGCGACCCGAACGGGGACGAGGCCGCTACGCCGGCGCCGCCGCATTCCCCGTGACGCAACCCGCCGCGCGCAGCAGGACGGCAGTCTCGAACAGGGGCAGGCCCATGATGCCGGAGTAGCTGCCCTCGATGCGTTCGATGTGCGCCGCGGCATGACCCTGGATGCCGTAGGCACCGGCCTTGCCCAGGGGCTCGCCGGTGGCGACATAGGCGGCGATCTGGCCAGCGTCCATGGGCGCGAAGCGCACGCGCGAGACCGATAGGGCCGCCAGTCGCCGCCCATCGGCCGCAGCGAGCGCGACAGCGGTCAGCACCTCGTGATCGCGCCCGGCCAACAGCGCCAGCATGCGCGCGGCGTCTGCCCCATCGGCCGGCTTGCCGAGGATGCGGCCCTGCAGCGCCACCGTCGTGTCCGAGCATAGGATGGGCGCGGGCGCCAGCGCCCGCCGGGCGTGCCGCGCCACGGCGGCGTCGAGCTTGAGCGCGGTGACCCGCTGCACATAGTCGGCCGGCAGCTCGCCGGACAGCACGGCCTCGATGGCCTCGGCGTCCTCGGGCGCGTCGCCGGCGGCATTGGGCAGCAGCAGTTGGTGGCGCACGCCGATCTGCGACAGCAGCTGGCTGCGGCGCGGGCTTTGCGAGGCCAGATAGATGAAGTCGGGCACGAGCGCGGGCTCCATGGGGTTCATTCGCGGTGGTAGGGGTGCCCGGCGTTGACCGACCAAGCGCGGTAGAGCTGCTCGATCAGCAGCACCCGCACCATGGCGTGCGGCAGCGTCAGGTCGGACAGGCGCACGCGCTCGTGCGCCGCCTGGCGAAAGGCCGGGGACAGCCCGTCCGGGCCGCCGATGACCAAGGCCACGTCGTCGCCCTCGAACTGCCAGCCCTTCAGGCGCTCAGCGAGTGCGCGGGTGGTGAGGCTGGTGCCGCGCTCATCCAGCGCCACGATGCGCGCGCCACGCGGAATGGCCGCCTCGATGCGCTCGCGCTCGGCGGCCTGCAGGGTCTGCAGCGTCTTGGAGCCGCGCGGCTCGGTCTTGACGGCGCGCAGCTCCACTTTCAGCTCGGGCGGGAAGCGCTTGGCATAGTCCTCATAGGCCGACTGCGCCCAGTCGGGCACGCGCTGCCCCACGGCAACGATGAGCAGCTTCATCGCGCGGCGCCCGGGGCTCAGGCCTTGCTGGCCGCGGTCTTCCTGGCGGGGGCCTTGCGGGCGGCCGTCTTCACGGCGGTTTTCGCCGCTGTCTTGGCAGGGGCCTTGGCGGCTGTCTTGGTGGCCGTCTTCCTGGCGGCCGGTTTGTCCACCACGACGGTCTTAGCGGGTGCCTTTTTGGCCGTGGTCTTCTTCGCCGCAGGCCGGGCGGCGGCCTCGCCCGTGGCAGCGGAGCGGGCGGTCTTGCCGGCTGCAGCGGTCTTCGCGGGCGACTTGCGGGCCGCGGCCTTCTTCGCCGGGGCCTTGCCTTCCGCGTCCTCGGCGGCCGGCGCCGCGTCCGCCGTCTTCCGGCGTGCCGGGGCCTTGCGGGCTGGTGTCTTGGCGGGCGCGGTGGCCGAAGCGTCCTCGGACGCCACGACCTTGCGCGGGCGGGCGGCGCCCAGCTTCAAGCGCACCGGCTTCTCGCCCCAGATCTCCTCCAGGCGGTAGTACTGGCGGATGGCGGGCTGCATCACGTGTACCACGACCTGGCCGCAGTCCACGATGATCCATTCACCGTTGTCCTCGCCCTCGGTGCGGGGCTTGGCAAAGCCCGCCTCGCGCACGGCGTCACGCACGCTGGCGGCCAGCGCCTTGGTCTGGCGGTTGGAGGTGCCGGTGGCAACCACCACGCGCTCGAACAGCGGCGACAGGTGCTCGGTGTCGAAGACCTGGATGTCGTGGGCCTTGACGTCCTCCAGGCCATCGACGATGGCGCGTTGCAGGCGGGTGACGTCCCGCTTGGCGGCGGTTTCCGATTGGGGGGAAGTGGTCATCGGGAGGTCAGAGTGTGGGGGAAAGATGGAAGGCACTATAGCCCCGAGGACGAAATGTGGCTGTAGGCCTTGTCCTGCCGGGGCGGGTAGCTATGGAAAAGAGAGCCTGTATCAGAGCCAGTCGCGGCGCTGCAGGAAACGCGTGGTCAGCTCGGCCTCGGGCGAGCCGGCCGGCCATTCGCGCTGGTAGCTCCAGGCCGCCAGCGGCGGCATGGACAGGAGGATGGACTCGGTGCGCCCACCCGACTGCAGGCCGAAGTGCGTGCCTCGGTCCCAGACCAGGTTGAACTCGACGTAGCGCCCGCGGCGGTAGAGCTGGAACTCGCGCTCGCGCTCGCCATACGGCTGGTCCACGCGCCGCTGCACGATGGGCACGTAGGCGCCCAGGAAGCCGTCGCCCACGCTGCGCGTCATGGCCAGGCTGCGGTCGAAGCCGAGCTCGGAGAAGTCGTCGAAGAAAATGCCGCCCACGCCGCGCTGCTCGTCGCGGTGCTTGAGATAGAAGTATTCGTCGCACCAGGTCTTGAAGCGCGGGTACAGGTCGTCGCCGAAGGGCACAAGCGCATCGCGGCAGGCGCGGTGGAAGTGCCGCGCGTCTTCCTCATGGGCGTAGAAGGGCGTCAGGTCCATGCCGCCGCCGAACCAGCACACGGGCTCCTCGCCGGGCTGGGCGGCGGCGATCATGCGCACGTTCATGTGCACCGTGGGCACATGGGGGTTCTGCGGATGGAAAACCAGCGACACACCCATGGCCTCAAAGGGCGCGCCGGCCAAGCCGGGCCGGTGTTCGGTTGCCGAGGGCGGCAGCCGCGGCCCGCTGACGTGCGAGAAACCGCAGCCGGCGCGCTCGAACACGCGGCCGCCCTCCAGGATGCGCGTCGTGCCGTCGCCCTGCAGCGGCGAATCGGCCGGGCGCTGCCAGGCGTCGGAGCGAAAGCGCGCGCCGCCCTGCCCCTCGGGCCCTTCCAGGGCCTCGACGGCCTCGGTGATGCGCGCCTGCAGCTGCTCGAAGTAGGCGCGGGCGCCCGCTACGGCCGGGTTGTTGGACAACAGCGTGCCCATCAGTTCTTCACCGCCCGATGGCCGATGTCGCGGCGGTACTGCGCGCCATCGAGGTGAAGGTGGCGCAGCACGTCATAGGCGCGCTGCTGGGCCTGGCGCACGTTGTCGGCCAGTGCGGTGACGCACAGCACGCGCCCACCGCTGGAGCGCAGCACGCCGTCCGCGTCGCGCTGCGTGCCGGCATGAAAGACCATGGCGTCCTGCGTCTCGTCGGCCTCGGGCGGCAGGCCGGTGATGGCGTCGCCCTGGCGCGGGCTGTCGGGGTAGCCATGCGCGGCCACGACCACGCCCAGCGCCGTGCGCCGGTCCCACTGCAGCTCCACCTGGTCGAGCCGGCCATCCACGGCGGCGCCCAGCAGCTCCACCAGGTCGGACTTCAGGCGCATCAGGATGGGCTGGGTTTCCGGGTCGCCCATGCGGCAGTTGAATTCGAGCGTCTTGGGCTGGCCCTGCGCGTCGATCATCAGGCCGGCATACAGAAAGCCGGTGTAGGGGATGCCGTCCTTTTCCATGCCGCGCACGGTGGGCAGGATGATCTCGCGCATGGCGCGCGCATGCACGTCGGCGGTGACCACCGGCGCGGGCGAGTAGGCACCCATGCCGCCGGTGTTGGGGCCGGTGTCGCCGTCGCCCAGGCGCTTGTGGTCCTGGCTGGTGGCCAGGGCCACGACGTTCTTGCCGTCGGACAGCACGATGAAGCTGGCTTCCTCGCCTTCGAGAAACTCCTCGATGACCACGCGCGCGCCGCCGTCGTTGTGCGCCACGCCGTACTTGTTGTCCACCAGCATGAAGTCCACCGCCTCGTGCGCCTCCTGCAGCGTCGTCGCCACGACCACGCCCTTGCCGGCGGCCAGGCCATCGGCCTTGATGACGATGGGCGCGCCCAGCCGGTCCACATAGGCGTGGGCGGCCTGGGCGTCGGTGAAGGTTTCGTAGGCCGCCGTCGGGATGCCGTGGCGCTGCATGAAGGCCTTGGAAAACGCCTTGGAGCTCTCCAGCTGCGCGGCGGCCCTGGTGGGGCCGAACACGCGCAGGCCATGCGCGCGGAACTCATCGACCACGCCGGCGGCCAGCGGCGCCTCGGGGCCGACCA
The DNA here is from genome assembly GCF_032059615.1 of Melaminivora sp. Classification (NCBI taxonomy): domain Bacteria; kingdom Pseudomonadati; phylum Pseudomonadota; class Betaproteobacteria; order Burkholderiales; family Comamonadaceae; genus Melaminivora; species Melaminivora sp. The sequence goes on from NZ_DAMCAM010000033.1 coordinate 29,632, forward strand.
CGGTCAGGCCGATCTTGTGCTCCTGCGCCCATTCGCGCAGCTGCACCACATCAGTGATGGGCACGTTCTCGAGCTTCTGCGCCGAGGCCGTGCCGCCGTTTCCCGGCGCCACATAGACGCGCGTGGCCCTGGGGGACTGGGCCAGCTTCCAGGCCAGTGCGTGTTCCCGGCCGCCGCCGCCAATCACGAGGATCTTCATAGTTCGGCGTTGTGGTACACGGCCTGCACGTCGTCGAGGTCTTCGAGCACGTCCAGCAGCTTCTGCATGCGCGCGCCGTCTTCCTCGGACAGGGCGATGGTGTTGTCGGCGCGCATGGTGACTTCGGCCAGTTCGGGCTGCAGCCCGGCCGCGGCCAGCGCATCCTTGACGGCCTCGAAGTCGCCCGGCGCCGTGAGCACCTCGATGGCGCCCTCATCGTCGGTGATGACGTCCTCGGCGCCGGCCTCCAGCGCCACCTCCATGACCTTGTCCTCGTCGGTGCCGGGGGCAAAGACGAGCTGGCCCACGTGCTTAAACTGGAAGGCCACCGAGCCCTCGGTGCCCATGTTGCCGCCATGCTTGGAGAACGCGTGGCGCACCTCGGCCACGGTGCGCACGCGGTTGTCGGTCATGGTGTCCACGATGATGGCCGCGCCAGCCAGGCCGTAGCCCTCGTAGCGGATCTCCTCGTAGGTCACGCCTTCGAGGTTGCCCGTGGCCTTGTCGATGTTGCGCTTGATGTTGTCGGCCGGCATGTTGGCCGCGCGCGCCTTCTCCACCGCCAGGCGCAGGCGCGGGTTGACGGCCATGTCGCCTCCGCCCTGGCGCGCGGCGACCATGATTTCTCGAATGATGCGGGTCCAGATCTTGCCGCGCTTTTCATCCTGCCGGCCCTTCCTGTGCTGGATGTTGGCCCATTTGCTGTGTCCTGCCACTGCAGCGTCCTCGCTCTTTTGACTGTATAGCTGTCGGTTAACCTAGCGGGCGATTCTACGTTTGCCATTCATTGCCCCTGCCCTGCCATGGCCCCTGCCCTTCTCATTGCCCAGAACGCCACTGCCCAGTGCCACCTGCTGCCCGCCCTGGCCAACCGCCACGGCCTCATCACCGGCGCCACCGGCACGGGCAAGACCGTGACTCTGCAGGCCCTGGCCGAGCAGTTCTCGCGCATCGGCGTGCCGGTGTTCATGGCCGACGTCAAGGGCGACCTCACGGGCATCAGCCAGCGCGGCAGCATCGGCGAAAAAATGGCCACCGTGCTGGCCGAGCGCGGCGTGCCCGCCCCTGAGCCAATCGCCTGCCCGACGACGCTGTGGGATGTGTTCGGCGCGCAGGGCCACCCGGTGCGCGCCACCATCTCCGACATGGGGCCGCTGTTGCTGGGGCGCATGCTGGCGCTCAACGAGACGCAAATGGGCGTCTTGAACCTGGTGTTCAAGATTGCCGACGACCAGGGCCTGCTGCTGCTGGACCTCAAGGACCTGCGCGCCATGGTGCAGTACGTGGGCGAGAACGCGAAGCAGTTCACCACCGAGTACGGCAACGTCAGCAGCGCCAGCATCGGCGCCATCCAGCGCGCGCTGCTGGCCATCCACAGCCAGGGCGGCGACCAGTTCTTTGGCGAGCCCATGCTGGACATCGACGACCTCCTGCAGACCGATGGCGGCATGGGCGTGGTCAACATCCTGGCCGCCGACCGGCTGATGAACGCGCCGCGCCTGTACGCCACCTTCCTGCTGTGGCTGCTGTCCGAGCTGTTCGAGCGCCTGCCCGAGATCGGCGATCCGGAAAAACCCAAGCTGGTCTTTTTCTTCGACGAGGCGCACCTGCTGTTTGCCGACGCGCCCAAGGTGCTGGTCGAGCGCATCGAGCTGGTCGTGCGCCTGGTGCGCTCCAAGGGCGTGGGCGTGTATTTCGTGACGCAGAACCCGCTGGACATCCCCGACAGCGTGCTGGCGCAACTGGGCAACCGGGTGCAGCACGCGCTGCGCGCCTTCACCCCGCGCGACCAGAAGGCGGTCAAGGCCACGGCCAGCACCATGCGGCCCCAGGCCGGGCTCGATATCGAGGCCGCCATCACCGAGCTGGCGGTGGGCGAGGCCCTGGTCAGCCTGCTGGACCCCAAGGGCCGCCCCAGCGAGACCGAGCGCGCCTGGGTCATTCCGCCGGGCAGCCAGATCGGGCCCATCACGGCGCAGCAGCGCCAAGCCCTGCTGGCCGGCTCGCTGGTGGCCGGGCGCTACGACACGGCCATCGACCGGGAATCGGCCTACGAGATCCTGCGCGCCCGTGCAGGCAGTGCCGGCGCCGCGGCAACTGCCGGGGCAGCGCCGGCGGCGGCCCCGGCGGGCGGCCTCAAGGACGGTCTGAATGACCTGCTGTTTGGCACCACCGGCCCGCGTGGCGGCAAGAAAGACGGCCTGGTGCAGACCGTGGCCAAGTCCGCCATGCGCACCGTGGGCACCGGCCTGGGCCGCGAGATCTTGCGCGGCGTGCTCGGCGGGCTGCTGGGCGGGGGTGGCAAGCGCCGCTGAAAAATTGGCATCAAAAAGCTCTGAAGCCCAATGCAGTCAATGACTTTCAGCTATGAATATCGAATCATGATGGCTGTTCCCGCATTCTTTCGTCCCTCGAACCTGACAACCTGACCCATGACCGACCTGACCTGCTTTCGCCTCGACATCACCGACCACGTCGCGCATCTGGTGCTCAACCGCCCGCAGGCGCTCAACACCATGAACCCGGTGTTCTGGCGCGAGCTCGACCATGTCCTGCAGCAGCTGCACCGGGGCAACGATGCCCGGGCGCTGGTCCTCAGCAGCACCGGCAAGCATTTCAGCGCCGGCATGGCACTGGACGCCTTCGGCGGCGCCATCACCCTGGACGACCGCAGCCCCGAGGGGCGTGCCGCCATCTTCGACCTGCTGGGCGGCATGCAGGCCACCTTCAGCCGCATGGAGGAGCTGCGCATGCCGGTCATCGCCGCCATCCACGGCGGCTGCATCGGCGGCGCGCTGGACATGGTCTCGGCCGCCTGCATCCGCTACGCCACGCGCGACGCTTTTTTCTGCATCCAGGAGATCAACATCGGCATGGTGGCCGACGTGGGCTCGCTGCAGCGCCTGCCCAGGCTCATGCCCATGGGCCTGCTCAAGGAGCTGGCCTACACCGGCCGGCGCCTGTCGGCCGAGCGGGCCCTGGCCAGCGGCCTGGTCACCGAGCTGTTCGACACGCCCGAGGCGCTGGTCCAGGGCGCGCTGCAAAGCGCCCGCGAGATGGCCGCCAAGCCGCCCGTGGCCCTGTGGGGCAGCAAGCAGGCCCTCAACTACGCGCGCGACCACGGCATCGAGGACAGCCTGCGCCAGATGGGCTGGCTGCAGGGCGCCATCTGGAGCAACCGCCACGTGCACGAGGCCGTCAGCGCCCAGCAGCAGCGCCGCAGCGCCGAATTCCCGCCGCTGGCGGTGCTGACGCCATTTGCCGAGATCCCGAGCCCCTGATCGGCCTTTTCCCAGGAGCCTGCCATGCACACCGCTGACCTGCCTGTCCCGACCCCGCAGGACGTCCTCTCCGCCGCCCAGCGCCTGCAGGGCGCCGTGCACCGCACGCCGGTGCTGCGCTCGGGCATGGCCGACCGGCTGCTGGGCGCGCAGGTCTATTTCAAGTGCGAAAGCCTGCAGCGCACGGGCTCGTTCAAGTTCCGCGGGGCCTACAACGCGCTGTCGCTGCTGAGCGCCGAGCAGCGCGAGCGCGGGGTGCTGGCGTTCTCGGCCGGTAACCATGCCCAAGCCATCGCACTGGCCGGGCGGCTGCACGACGCGCCCACGCTGGTGGTCATGCCCGAGGACGCGGCCGCCTCCAAGATGGCCGCCACGCGTCAGTACGGCGCCCAGGTGGTCACCTACAACCGCCACACCGAGGACCGCGAGGCCATCAGCCGCCAGCTGGCCCGCAGCCGGGGCATGGCGCTGGTGCCGCCGGCCGAGCACCCGCACGTCATTGCCGGCCAGGGCACGGCGGCGCTGGAGCTGCTGCAGGACGTGCCGCGGCTGGACCACCTGTTCGTGCCCGTGGGCGGCGGCGCGTTGCTGGCGGGCAGCCTGCTGGCGGCGCAGGCGCTGGGCTCGGCCTGCGAGGTGCACGGCGTCGAGCCCGAGGCCGCCAACGACGCCCAGCAGTCACTGCGCGCGGGTGCCATCGTGCGCATCGATCAGCCGCGCACCATCGCCGACGGCGTGCAGGCCAACGCCCTGGGCCCGCTCACCTTCGAGCTCATCCGCCGCCACGCCGAGGGCATCGTCACCGCCAGCGATCTGCAGCTGCTGCACGCGCTGCGCTTTCTGGCCGAGCGCATGAAGATCGTGGTCGAGCCCAGCGGTGCGCTGGCCTTCGCCGGTGCCCAGCACGGCGGTGTGGACATCCGCGGCAAGCACGTGGGCATACTCATCAGCGGCGGCAACGTGGATTTGCCGCGCTACGCGCGCTTTCTGGCAGACTAGCCGCCCGATTTTTCCACCGCAACCATCGCCCCCCGACCCATGAGCAACGTCCACGTCATCGACCATCCCCTGGTGCAACACAAGCTCACGCTGATGCGCAGGAAGGATGCCAGCACCAACAGCTTTCGCCGCCTGCTGGGCGAGCTGTCCACGCTGATGGCCTACGAGGTGACGCGCGACA
>NZ_DAMCAM010000034.1:0-33437 GCF_032059615.1 Melaminivora sp.
TTGGCCAGCGCCGCCTCGCCCACGATGCCGTTGAGCACGCCGATGGAGGTGATGCCGATCTGGATGGTGGACAGAAAGCGCGTCGGGTCCTCGCCCAGCTTGGCGGCGGCGATGGCGCCGCTGTCGCCCTCATCGATCAGCCGCTGCAGCCGTGCACGGCGCGCGGACACCAGGGCCAGCTCGGACATGGCGAACAGCCCGTTGAGCACGATGAGGGCAAAAAGTAGGGCGATTTCCATGGTCGGGGAGCCCCGTGGCTCCCGGCGTGTGAAGGGGCGGCCATTGTATGAAGACCTGCATTGTGCAAGGGCTTGTCACCACCACCCGTGGCAGGCGGCGCATGAATGTGTCAGTTGACACGCCAAAACAGCCGAAAACCCTTGCTGGACAAGGGCTTGATGCTACCAAAAAAGAAGCAGGCCCCGGATCGCCTTCAGGCCGTGGGCGCAGCGTCCAGCTTCAAACCCTTGGGCAGCGGGAACTTCACCGTCTCCGGGGTACCGTCCATCTTGCGCACGGCCACCGCGCCCAGGGCCTTGATGCGCTGGACCACCTCCTGCACCAGCACCTCGGGGGCGGAGGCGCCCGCGGTCAGGCCCACGCGCGAGACGCCCTCGAACCACCCGGGCTGCAGCTCATCGGCGCTGTCCACCATGTAGGCCGGGCGGCCCATGCGCGCGGCCAGCTCGCGCAGGCGGTTGCTGTTGGAGCTGGTGGGACTGCCCACCACGATGACCAGGTCCACCTGCGGGCTCAGCAGCTTGACCGCGTCCTGGCGGTTCTGCGTGGCATAGCAGATGTCCTGCTGCTTGGGCTCGCGGACCTGTGGAAAGCGCGCGCGCACGGCGGCGGTGATCTCGGCGGCGTCGTCCACGCTCAAGGTGGTCTGCGTGACCACGGCGAGCCTGTCGGTCTGCGCCGGCTGCACGCGCGCCACATCCTGCACGTCCTCGACCAGATGGATGCCGCCGTCGAGCTGCCCCATGGTGCCCTCGACCTCGGGGTGACCCTTGTGGCCGATCATGATGAATTCGTAGCCCTCGCGGGCCAGTTTGGCGACCTCGACGTGCACCTTGGTCACCAGCGGGCAGGTGGCGTCGAAGATGGAGAAGCCCCGCGCGCGGGCCTCCTCCTGCACTGCGCGGCTGACGCCGTGCGCCGAGAACACCAGCGTCGCGCCGGGCGGCACCTCGGCCAGGTCCTCGATAAAGATCGCCCCCTTGGCCTTCAGGTCGTTCACCACGTAGGTGTTGTGCACGATCTCGTGGCGCACGTAGATCGGCGCGCCGAACTTGGCCAGCGCCCGCTCGACGATCTCGATGGCGCGGTCCACCCCCGCGCAGAAGCCACGCGGCTCGGCCAGGAGGATTTCACGGGGGTCCTGCATGGCTTACAGCACCCCGATGACCAGGACTTCGAAGGTGACGGGCACGCCCGCCAGCGGGTGGCTGAAGTCAAAGCGCACCGCGCCGTCGGCGCGCACCTGCAGGGCCACGCCGGCGTACTGGCCCCTGCCGTCGGGCGTCGGGAACTGCACCACGTCGCCCACGCGGTATTCCTCCTGCGGGTCGCCCAGCTCGTCGAGCAGCTTGCGGGCCACCCACTGCTGCATGTCCGGGTTGCGCTCGCCGAAGGCTTCGCCCGCGGCCAGCTCGAACGTGGCGCGCGCGCCCTCGGGCAGGCCGATCAGGCGCTGCTCCAGCGCCGGCGACAGCTCGCCCGTGCCCACGGTGAGCGTGGCGGGCTTGTCGGCGAAGGTGTTGATGACGTCGCCCGCGGGCCCGGCCAGGCGGTAGTGCAGCGTAAGGAAGGAACCCTCTGCCACGGCGGGCGTGTCGGCGGTGGGGGCGGCAGCGGCGGATGCGGTCATGGCGGCGGGGGAAGTGGCACAAGGCTGGATAAACTGCCCGCCATTGTAGGAACACGGCTACAACCCCATGCCCCTCAAGGACCTGCCGACCCAGGCCCAGCCGCGCGAGAAGCTGCTCGCGCGCGGAGCCGCCGCGCTCTCGGACGCGGAACTGCTGGCCATCGTGCTGCGCACCGGCATGGCCGGCAAAGGCGTGCTGCAACTGGCCGGCGAGCTGCTGTCGCCGCCCGAACGCGACGGCGCCACAGGCCAGCTCACGGGCGGGGGCTTTGGCGGCATCGCCGGTCTGCTGCACGCGAACGCGGGCGAGCTCGCGCGCATCAAGGGGCTGGGTCCGGCCAAGCGCGCCGAGCTGCTGGCGGTGCTGGAGCTGGCGCGCCGGGCGCTGGCCGAGCAGCTGGCCGAGCGCGCCGTGTTCGACTCGCCCGGCGCCGTGCGCCACTACCTGCAGCTGCACCTGGCGGCGCGCACGCACGAGGTCTTCGCCGCCCTGTTCCTGGACAGCCAGCACCGGCTGATCGCCATGGAGGAGCTGTTTCGCGGCACCCTCACGCAGACCAGCGTTTATCCGCGCGAGGTGGTGCTGCGCGCCCTGCAGCACCACGCCGCCGCCGTCATCCTGGCGCACAACCACCCCAGCGGCAGCGTGCAGCCCAGCCGCGCCGACGAAGCCCTCACGCAGACGCTCAAGAGCGCCCTGGCACTGGTGGACGTGCGCGTGCTCGACCACATCATCGTCGCGCCGGGGGCCTCGCTGTCCATGGCCGAACAGGGCCTGGTGTAGCGCCCGGCATGGGGCCTGGCCCGGGGCGCGGCGCCAATACCGCGACCCCCGCCGCGGGCTTGGCAGTTGCGGTACAACCGGCGCGCGCCATGAATGCCCCCGCCCCGGGTCGCCCACCCGCCCGCACCCACATCGCCGTCCGCTCCTTTGCCGACCTCAAGCCCCTGCGCCGCGCCCTGGCGCAGGCCGCGGCCGAGGCGGCCGAGCGCGAGCGCCTGCGCGCCGAGGCCGAGCGGCGCGAGCGCGCCGAACGCCAGCTGTTCGCCCACAGCGTGGGGCCGGTGCAGCCGCTCAAGGGGCTGCAGGCGCGCCACTGGCACGCCGCCGAGCCGCCCGAGCCGGTGCCGGTGCAGCGCCAGCTCGACGAGGCGCGCGTGCTGCGCGAGTCCATCAGCGACGAGTTCGACGTGACCACGCTGCTGGACGTGGACGACCAGCTGAGCTTTCGCCGCCCGGGCATGGGTCTGGACGTGACGCGCAAGCTGCGCTCGGGCGCCTGGAGCATCCAGCGCCACCTGGACCTGCACGGCCTGCGCACCGACGAGGCGCGCGAGGCCCTGGGCGAGTTCATCCGCCTGGCGCACCGCACCGGCCTGCGCTGCGTGCGCGTGGTGCATGGCAAGGGCCTGGGTTCGCCCGGCAGGACGCCCGTGCTCAAGGGCCGGGTGCAGCGCTGGCTGGTGCAGAAGAAAGAGGTGCTGGCCTTCGTGCAGGCGCGGCCGCTCGACGGCGGCGCGGGCGCGCTGGTGGTGCTGCTGCAGCCGGGCCGGCAGCGCAACCTGCCGGGCAACCGTCCGGGCTGAGCAGCCCCGCTTTCAGAGCCGGGCTCAGACCCAGGCGCATTCGCACGTGAAGTGGCGCAGGAATTTGGGCTGCCTGGTGATCTTCACGCCGCGGATGCTGGCGGCTTTTTCCTTGACTTCGGCGATGACCTCGGCGGCGTAGTCGAAGTGGCTCTGCGTGTACATGCGCCGCGGAAAGGCCAAGCGCACCAGCTCCATGCTGTGAAAGGTCTCGGTGCCGTCCTCCAGCCGCTTGCCGAACATGACCGAGCCGATCTCCACGCCGCGGATGCCGCCTTCCAGGTACAGCGCGTTGCACAGCGCCCAGGCCGGGTAGTGCTCGACCGGCATGTCCGGCAGCACGCTGCGTGCGTCGATATACACGGCGTGGCCGCCGGTGGGCTTGACGAAGTTGACGCCCGCCGCCTCCAGCCGCTCGCCCAGGTACTCGGCGGTGCGCAGGCGGTAGCGCAGGTAGTCCTCTTCCATGCCCTCCTGCAACCCCACGGCCAGGGCTTCGAGGTCGCGCCCAGCCAGGCCCCCGTAAGTCGGGAAGCCCTCCATCATGATCAGGCCGTTCCTCACGCCGTCCAGCCACTCGTCCGAGCGCAGCACGATGAAGCCGCCGATGTTGACCATGCCGTCCTTCTTGGCGCTCATGGTGGCGCCGTCGGCATACGAGAACATCTCGCGCACGATCTCCGGGATGGGCGTGTTCTCGTAGCCCGGCTCGCGCATCTTGATGAACATGGCGTTCTCGGCGAAGCGGCACACGTCCATGACCAGCGGCTTGCCGTATTTCTTCAGGAGCTGGGCATAGGCCCGGATGTTGGCCATCGACACCGGCTGGCCGCCCCCGGTGTTGTTGGTGACGGTGAGCATGCCGAACGGGATGCGCGCGCCCTCGGCCTTGAGCACTGCCTCGGCCCGCTCCAGGTCGATGTTGCCCTTGAACGGGTGCAGCAGCGCCGGCTGCAGGCCCTCGGCGATGACCAGGTCCTGCGCGGTGACGCCCATGAACTCCAGGTTGCCGCGCGTGGTGTCGAAGTGGCAGTTGTTGGGCACCAGGTCGCCGGCCTTGCAGACGGCGGAAAACAGCACCTTCTCGGCCGCCCGGCCCTGGTGCGTGGGCACGAAGTGCTGCATGCCGGTGAGGTCCTGGATGACCTTCTCCAGCCGGTAGTAGCTGCGCGCGCCGGCATAGCTCTCGTCGCCCTCCATGATGGCGCCCCACTGGCGGCTGGACATGGCGCCGGTGCCCGAGTCGGTCAGCCAGTCGATCAGCACGTCCTCGGCGCGCAGCTTGAAGACGTTCAGGTGCGCCTCCTCCAGCAGCTGCTCGCGCTGGGCGCGGGTGGTCATGCGGATGGGCTCGACGCTTTTGATGCGGAAGGGCTCGATCAGGGTCTTGGGCATGGGTCAACTCTCCAGTCGGTGACGAATGGAGGCGGAAGGTAGCCCTGGCAGGGCGGTCGTGGTGTCGGTTTTTTCCAACGCGGGTGCCCCTTCCGCAGGCCCCGGGTCAAACCCGAGTGTTTTGTTAGGGCATTGGCCGGTGGCCTTGAGGCAGATCAGACCGCGGGTTTTCCCCGGGTCTTAAGGTGCACGGCTGGTTCTTCTTTGGCGCCCTGGCGCCGCATCGCACCGATGGCTCCTGCCGCCCCCGACACCCCAACCGCCGCCCCCGAGCTGGTCTGCCCTGCCGGCAGCCTGCCGGCCTTGAAGGCCGCCATCGACCACGGCGCCGACTGCGTCTATCTGGGCCTGCGCGATGCCACCAACGCGCGCAACTTCGCCGGGCTCAATTTCGACGAGGCGGCCGTCCAGAGCGGCATCGCCTACGCCCGCGAGCGCGGGCGCCGCGTGCTGCTGGCCCTCAACACCTATCCGCAGGCATCCAACCCCGCGCCCTGGCGCCAGGCGCTGGACCGCGCCGCCGCCTGGGGCATCCATGCGGTGATCCTGGCCGACCCGGGCCTGATGCGCTACGCCTGCGAGCGCCACCCGGGGCTGCGCCTGCACCTGTCGGTGCAGGGCTCGGCCACCAACCACGACGCCATCAACCTGTACCACGCGCAGTTCGGCGTCCAGCGCGCGGTGCTGCCGCGCGTGCTGTCGCTCGAACAGGTGCGCCAAGTGGTGCAGCGGACGCCCGTGGAGATCGAGGTCTTCGGCTTCGGCAGTCTGTGCGTGATGGTCGAGGGACGCTGCGCCCTGTCGTCGTACGCCACGGGCGAATCGCCCAACACGCACGGCGTGTGCTCGCCGCCCAGGGCCGTGCGCTGGCAGGACACGCCCCGGGGGCTGGAGTCGCGCCTGAACGGCGTGCTGATCGACCGCTACGCACCGGGAGAGAACGCGGGCTACCCGACGCTGTGCAAGGGCCGCTTCGACGTCGGCGACGAGCGCGACTACTACGCGCTGGAGGAGCCCACCAGCCTGAACACCCTGGAGCTGCTGCCCCAGCTCGTGAAGATGGGCGTGCGGGCCTTCAAGATCGAAGGCCGCCAGAGAAGCCCGGCCTACGTGGCGCAGGTGACGCAGGTCTGGCGCGAGGCCATCGACCACTGCATGGCGCAGGGCCACCTGTACGCGACCCGGACCGCCTGGATGGCCAGCCTAGACCAGGTGGCCGAAGGCCAGCAGCACACGCTGGGGGCCTATCACCGTCCATGGAAATGAAGCAAGCCGGCATGGGCGTGCCCCCTCTCCCGCGTGCGGGAGAGGGCGGGGGTGAGGGCGCCAGACCCGAGCGCTGCGCCCGAATCACCCCTCGCCCCCACCCTCTCCCCCAAGGGGCGAAGGAACCGTCCCCGCCCCTCTTATCCAAAGTCCCACGATGAAACTCTCCCTGGGCCCCCTGCTGTACTACTGGCCGCGCGAAACGGTGTTCGAGTTCTACCAGGCCATGGCCGAGACGGCGCTGGACGTCGTCTACGTCGGCGAGGCCGTGTGCTCGCGCCGCCACGAGCTGCGCGCCAGCGACTGGCTGGACATCGCGCGCATGCTGCGGGACGCGGGCAAGCAGGCCGTGCTCTCGACCCTGGTGCTGCTGGAGTCCACCAGCGACGTGGCCGCCATGCGCCGCCTGGTGCAGGACAGCGAGGGCTTCCTGGTCGAGGCCGGCGACATGGGCGCGGTGCAGACCCTCACGCAGGCCGGGCGGCCCTTCGTCGCCGGCGCGCAGCTCAACCTGTTCAACGCCGAGGCGCTGGACTGGATGGCGGGCCTGGGCGCCTGCCGCTGGGTGGCGCCGCTGGAGATGCGCGAGAGCGACCTGGCGCTGCTGCAGGCGTCGCGCCGGCCAGCGCTGCAGACCGAGGTCTTCGCCCACGGCCGCATGCCGCTGGCCTACTCGGCGCGCTGCTTCACTGCACGCCACTACAACCTGCCCAAGGACGACTGCGGTTTTTCCTGCCTCCGGCACCCCGACGGCCAGGTCCTGTCCACCCGCGAGGGCGAGGACTTCCTGGTGCTCAACGGCATCCAGACGCAGTCCTCGCGCGTGCACACCTTGATCCAGGAAGTGCCCCGCCTGCGCGCGCTGGGGGTGGACGTGCTGCGCCTGAGCCCGCAGTCGGCGCACATGCCACAGGTCATCGCGGCCTTCGACGCCGCGCGCCGCGCGCCGGCGGCCGACCCCGGCGCGCTCGAGCGGCTGCGCCCCTGGCTGCCCGCGCCGCCCTGCAACGGCTACTGGCACGGCCGGCCCGGGCTGGAGCTGGTCGGCCCGGCCGGCGCCCCGCAGCCCCTTGCCACCCCCGCCTGAGCGCACACGCGCCGCCCCACCGCTTGCCGGAGCCGCCATGCCCCCTGCCCCCGCCCCTGCCTACACCCTGCCCCGCCCCGTGGGCGCGCTGCTTGCGCGCCTGCCGGCCTACCCGGGCTCGGCCCTGCTGGTGGCCGCCCTCAACCGGGCGCTGGCGCCCCAGCTGCCGCCCGACGTGGGCGCGCTGCTGCAGGGCCGGCGCCTGGCGATCCGCGTGCGCGACGCGCGCGTGGGCTTCGACTTCACCTGGGCCGGCGGGCGCTTCGTCCCCCGCGCCCCACACGCCCGGCCCGACCTGGCCATCTGCGCCAACGCGCAGGACTTCCTGCTGCTGGCGCAGCGCCGCCAGGACCCGGACACGCTGTTCTTCAACCGCCGCCTGCTCATGGAGGGCGACACCGAGTTGGGCCTGGTGGTGAAGAACGCGCTGGACGCGCTGGAGCTGCCCGTGTTCGACGCCGCGCACTGGGCGCCGCGCGCCGTGCTGGCACGCCGCGCACCGGCACTGGCGCGCCTGCTGCCACCCGCGCCCCGCGGGCCCGGAGCCCGGCCATGACGCAGGCGCCCCCGGCCGACCTGCCGCCATTGGTCTATTCCTGCTCCGGCTGCTCCAGCGCCGCGCAGCTGGCCAACCACGTCGCCGTGCAGCTGGACCGGCGCGGCACGGCCGAGATGTCGTGCATCGCCGGCGTGGGCGGCGACGTGCCCAGGCTGGTCCGGCTGGCCACGTCGGGCCGGCCCATCGTCGCACTCGACGGCTGCCCGCTGGTGTGCGTCAAGAGCGTGCTGGCGCGCCACGGTGTAGAGCCCGCGCGGCACTACCTGATGCACGAGCACGGCGTGAAGAAGCGCACGCACCAGGACTTCGACGCGCAGCAGGCCGCCCAGGTGTTGCGGCACATCGAGGACGACCTGGCGGCGCGCCCCCTGGCCGCTCCCGCCCGCCATGGCTGAGCGCGCGCGCATCGTCGTCGGCATTTCGGGCGCCAGCGGCGCCATCTACGGCGTGCGCCTGCTGCAGGCGCTGCGCGCGCTGGGCACGGCCGAGACGCACTTGGTCGTCTCCGGCGTCGGCTGGCGCACGCTCGGGCACGAGCTGGGCCTGGCGCCGGCCGACCTGCAGGCGCTGGCCGACGTGGTGCACGACGCCGCCAACGTGGGCGCCAGCATCGCCAGCGGCTCGTTCGGGGTGCAGGCCATGGTGGTTGCGCCGTGCTCCATGCGCACCCTGGCGGCCATTGCCCACGGCCTGTCGGACAACCTGCTGACCCGCGCGGCGGACGTCCAGCTCAAGGAGCGCCGCCGCCTGGTGCTGCTCGCGCGCGAGTCGCCCCTGCACCTGGTGCACCTGCGCAACATGGCCACGGTGACCGAGCTGGGCGCCATCGTCTGCCCGCCCGTGCCGGCTTTCTACCAGCGCCCGGGCAGCGTGGAGGAGATCGTGCAGCACACCGTGGGCCGCACGCTGGACCTGCTGGGCATCGCCCATGCGCTGGCCCCGCGCTGGCAGGGGCTGGCGCCGCAGGCATGACGGATCGCTCTCTTTTGAATAGCTGAAACCCGGCGCCAATGCTGGGGTTCGTCGGGATTTTTCTTGAAAACACACTACCGCGACCTGCGCGGCTTCCTAGCCGTTCTTGAAGCCGCAGGCGAGCTGCGCCGCATCACCGAGCCCGTCTCGCCCCACCTGGAGATGACCGCCCTGAGCGACCGCGTGCTGCGCGCCGGCGGCCCGGCCCTGCTGTTCGAAAACCCCACGGGCCACCGCCTGCCCGTGCTCACCAACCTGTTCGGCACGCCCGCGCGCGTGGCGCGGGCGCTGGGCGTGTCCAGCCTGGCCGAGGTGCGCGCCTTCGGTGAGGTGCTGGCCGATCTGAAGGAGCCGCAGCCACCCGAGGGCGCGGGCGGCCTGTGGCGCCAGCGCGGGCTGCTGGCCGCGCTGTGGCGCATGCTGCCGCAGGAGGTGCGGCGCCCGCCCTGCCAGCAGGTGGTGTTCGAGGGGGACGACGTGGACCTGACCCGCCTGCCCGTGCAGCACTGCTGGCCGGGCGACGTGGCGCCGCTGGTCACCTGGGGCCTGACCATCACGCGCGGGCCGCACAAGGCGCGGCAGAACCTGGGCATCTACCGCCAGCAGCTGCTGTCGCGCAACGAGCTGATCGTGCGCTGGCTGGCGCACCGGGGCGGGGCGCTGGACTTTGCCGAGCACTGCCGCCAGCACCCCGGCTGGCCCTATCCGGTGGCGGTGGCCATCGGCGCCGACCCGGCCACCCTGCTGGGCGCCGTCACCCCGGTGCCCGACAGCCTGTCCGAATACCAGTTCGCCGGCCTGCTGCGCGGCGCGCGCACCGAAGTCGCCCCTGCCCTGGGCGTGCCGCTGTCGGTGCCGGCGCACGCCGAGATCGTGCTGGAGGGGCACATCCACCCCGACGCCGCGCACCCCAGCGGCTGGCGCCACGCCATGGAAGGCCCCTACGGCGACCACACGGGCTATTACAACGAGCGCGCCGAGTTCCCCGTCATGACGGTGGAGCGGTTGACGCGGCGCAGCGACGCCCTCTACCACAGCACCTACACCGGCAAGCCGCCCGACGAGCCGGCCATGCTGGGCCTGGCCCTCGCCGAGCTGTTCGTGCCGCTGATCCAGCGCGCCTTTCCCGAGATCCTGGACTTCTACCTGCCGCCGGAGGCCTGCAGCTACCGGATGGCCGTAGTGCGCATCAGGAAGAGCTATGCCGGCCACGCGCGGCGCGTGATGATGGGCGTGTGGAGCCACCTGCGCCAGTTTCTCTACACCAAGTTCATCATCGTCGTCGACGAGGACGTGGACGCACGCGACTGGCGCGAGGTGGTCTGGGCCATGACCACGCGCATGGACCCGGCGCGCGACACGCTCATCATCGAGCACACGCCCATCGACTACCTGGACTTCGCCTCGCCCGTGCCGGGCCTGGGCAGCAAGATGGGATTGGACGCGACCAACAAGTGGCCCGGCGAGACCCAGCGCGAGTGGGGCCGTACCCTGGCCATGGAGCCGGCGGTCACGGAGCGCATGGACGCGCTGGCGCAGGCGCTGGGGCTGTAGCGCCCGCGCCTGCCCGCGTCTGCCCGTGCCTGCCCGCGCCCTTGCGCTGCTAGCGGACACAATAGCGCCTGGTGGGGCATGAGGACAAAAAGGGGAGCGCATGAACGCTGCGGGCACGGGGCTGCACACGCATTACGACACGCTGAAGGTGGCGCGCGACGCGCCGCCCGAAGTGGTGCGCGCCGCCTACCGGGTGCTGGCGCAGAAATACCACCCGGACAAATGGGCCGGCGACGGGGAGGCGCAGCAGCTGATGCAGGCCATCAACGCGTCCTACGCCGTGCTCATGGACGAGGGGCAGCGCGCGCAGCACGACGCCTGGATCCGGGATGAGGAGCGCCGCCGGCGCCCGTTCGCGCCCCCGGGCCCCGGCGCTGCCCCGCCCACGCCGCCGTCGCCTCCGCCGCCTCGGCCCGAGCCGCCGCCGCATCGGCAGGAGCCGCCCCCCCGTCCCGCCGCGCCGCCGAGCCAGGAGCCGCCCCGGCCCCAGGGCGCCCAGGCAGGCTGGAAAGCCCCCTCCCCCCCACCCCCGGCGGACCGCATGGCTCAGGACGCCCTGCGCGCCGGCGCGGCACGCCGCAGGCGTGCGGTGGTGGCCGGTGTCCTGCTGACCGGGGCGGCGCTCACCTTCGCCCTGCTGGACGAAGCCCCGGCGCAGGACCCGCCCGGTCCTCTGGCCCGGGCCTGGGCCGCGCTGCGCTCGGGCGGCGAGCGGCCCGGCCCGGCCCTGGCCGATGCCCAGAGCCGCCAGCGGCGCGACCAGGACTTTCGCCGCATTACTGCCGTGCACCCCGACGCCCGCTCCATCGTCGCCAGCCGCGGCTTTGTCGCCTGGAGCCTGCGCGAGGGCCAGCAGCGCCAGGAGGAGGTCAGCCGCATCGTGCACTCGGGCACGCCCGAGGAGGTCATCACCCTGCTCTCGCAGTACAAGGAAGCGTCGGGCCGGCGCTGACGGCCGCAGCCTGCCGCGGCCGTGCAGTCATCGCCAGGCGCGATGCCTGACCCGCTGCTTTGGCAGGCCGGCCGTCGCCGTCCGAGACCCCGCGGGGCGCTTTCATCAGGGAAAATCGCTCTACCCTCTCGACCCGAGAGGCCCGCCCCGCCCGAGCCCACATGAAACCCGAACGCAGCTTCACCCGCCGCATTGACCTGACCTCGCTGCAACTGTTCGTTGCCGTGTGCGAGACGGGCAGCATCGGCCGGGCGGCGCAGCAGGAATTCATCGCGCCCTCGGCCGTGAGCAAGCGCCTGTCGGACCTGGAGGCCGCGCTGGGCGCGCCGCTGCTGTACCGCCACAGCCGCGGGGTGACGCTGACGCCCGCCGGCGAGAGCCTGCTGCACCACGCGCGCAACGTGCTGTTCGGTCTGGAGCGCATGCAGGGCGAGCTGTCGGAGTACGCCGGCGGCGTGCGCGGCCACGTGCGCATGCACGCCAACATCTCGGCCATCGTGCAGTTCCTGCCCGAGGATCTGGGGGGCTTTGCGCGCACGCACGGCCAGGTCAAGGTGGACCTGCACGAGCGCCTGTCGCCCGAGGTGCTGCAGGCCGTGCAGGAGGGCTCGGCCGACCTGGGGCTGTGCCACGTGGGCACGGCCGCGCACGGCCTGCAAAGCCGCCCCTATCGCTGCGACGAATTGGTGCTGGTCGTGCCGCAAGCCCATGCCCTGAACGGGCTTACAGCTATCAAATTCGAAGACGTGCTGGACTGCGACATCGTCGGCCTGCACGCCGGCAGCTCCATCAGCCTGGCCATGCGGGCGGCGGCGGCGCAGGCCGGCAAGACCCTGCGCCAGCGCATCCAGGTCACGGGCCTGGACGCGATGTGCCGCATGATCGACAACGGCCTGGGCGTGGGCCTGCTGCCCGCGCGCGCCTTTGCCCTGCTGCAGGGCATGGGGCGCCTGGTGGCCGTGCCGCTGGACGAGCCCTGGGCGCGGCGTGCGCTGTGCCTGGTGGCGCGGGATTTCTCCACCCTGCCGCCGGCCGCGCGGCTGCTGGCCGAGCACCTGGTGCCGCCGGCCGGCGCCGATATCGCCTGATCCTTCTTTTTCCAACCTGCGAGACGAGACCGCCATGGGACGCACCCTGTACGACAAGATCTTCGACGAACACGTCGTCCACACCGAGGAAGACGGCACGGCCGTGCTCTACATCGACCGCCACCTGGTGCACGAAGTGACCAGCCCGCAGGCCTTCGAGGGGCTGCGCGAAGCCGGCCGCAAGGTCTGGCGCACCAGCTCCATCGTCGCCACGGCCGACCACAACACCCCGACCACCGGCTGGGAGCTGGGCTATGACGGCATCGCCGACCCCATCAGCCGCGAGCAGATCGTGACGCTGGACAAGAACATCGCCGAGCACGGCGCGGCGGCGTTCTTTCCGTTCATGAGCCGGCGCCAGGGCATCGTCCACGTCATCGGCCCGGAGAACGGCGCCACGCTGCCGGGCATGACGGTGGTCTGCGGCGACAGCCACACCAGCACGCACGGCGCCTTCGGGGCGCTGGCGCACGGCATCGGCACGAGCGAGGTCGAGCACGTCATGGCCACGCAGACGCTCTTGGCCAAGAAGGCCAGGAACATGCTGGTCAAGGTCGAGGGCCGCGCCGCGCCCGGCATCACCGCCAAGGACATCGTGCTTGCCATCATCGGCAGGATCGGCACCGCCGGCGGCACGGGCTACACCATCGAATTTGCCGGGCAGGCGATCCGCGACCTGTCCATGGAAGGCCGCATGACGGTCTGCAACATGGCCATCGAGGCCGGCGCCCGCGCCGGCCTGGTGGCGGTGGACGACAAGACCATCGACTACCTGCGCGGCCGGCCCCTGTCGCCCACGGGCGTGGAGTGGGACCAGGCTGTCGCCTACTGGAAGACGCTGCGCTCCGACCCCGACGCGAAGTTCGACGCCATCGTCGAGCTGCGCGCGGAGGACATCGTGCCCCAGGTCACCTGGGGCACCAGCCCCGAGATGGTGCTGGGCGTGGACGCGCGCGTGCCCGACCCCGACAAGGAGAAGGACGCCACCCGGCGCACCGACATGGAGCGCGCTCTGACCTACATGGGCCTGGAGCCGGGCAAGCCACTGATCGACGTCTTCGTGGACAAGGTCTTCATCGGCTCGTGCACCAACAGCCGCATCGAGGACATCCGCGAGGCTGCCGCGGTGGTGAGAAAGCTCGGCCAGAAGGTGGCCCGGAACGTCAAGCAGGCCATGGTCGTGCCCGGCTCGGGCCTGGTCAAGGAGCAGGCCGAGGCCGAGGGTCTGGACATCGTCTTCAAGGCCGCGGGCTTCGAGTGGCGCGAGCCCGGCTGCTCAATGTGCCTGGCCATGAACGCCGACCGGCTGGAGCCCGGCGAGCGCTGCGCATCGACTTCCAACCGCAACTTCGAAGGCCGCCAGGGCGCGGGCGGGCGCACGCACTTGGTGAGCCCCGCCATGGCGGCGGCAGCTGCCATTCACGGCCATTTCGTGGATATTCGGCAGTTCGCGTAACCGTTCTTTTTCTGTTTCATTCCTCACCTACCGGAGAACCACTATGAAAGCTCTCAACCCCCTGCTGATCGCCGGCTTCGCCGCCATGACGCTTGCCGGCTGCAACACCTGGGAAGGCGCCAAACAGGACGCACGCGAGGCCGGTCAGGCGACGGGGCGCGGCATCGAGAAGGCCGGCCAGGCCACGGGCCGCGGACTGGAAAAGGCGGGCGAAGCCACCGGCCGCGGCATCGAGAAGGCGGGCGAGAAGATCCAGGGCGTCGCCAAGTAACCCCGCGTCCATGCAGCAATTCACCCTTCACAAGGGCCTGGTCGCGCCCATGGACCGGGAGAACGTCGATACCGACGCCATCATCCCGAAGCAGTTCCTCAAGTCGATCAAGAAGACGGGCTTCGGGCCCAACCTGTTCGACGAGTGGCGCTACCTGGACCAGCCCGGCCAGCCGGGCGTGCCAGAGAGCGCGCGCCGCCCCAACCCGGATTTCGTGCTAAACCAGCCGCGCTACGCCGGCGCCAGCATCCTGCTGGCGCGCAAGAACTTCGGCTGCGGCTCCAGCCGCGAGCACGCGCCCTGGGCGCTGGAGCAGTACGGCTTTCGCGCCATCATCGCGCCGAGCTTTGCCGACATCTTCTTCAACAACTGCTTCAAGAACGGCCTGCTGCCCATCGTGCTGCCCGAGCGCGTGGTCGACGGCTTGTTCAACGAGGTCTTCGCCTTTCCCGGCTACGAGCTGACCATCGACCTCGAGCGCCAGGTCATCGTGCAGCCGCAGGGCCAGGAGATCGCCTTCGAGGTCAATGCCTTTCGCAAGTACTGCCTGCTGGGCGGCTACGACGACATCGGCCTGACGCTGCGGCACAAGGACAAGATCGCCGCCTTCGAGGCCGAGCGCCTGGCGACCAAGCCCTGGCTGGCACGCACCATGGCGGCGTAGGGGCCGACCCTCTTTCTCCTTCCCCCTCTGGGGAAGGCGGGGATGGGGGCTGGTTGGCTCATGCAGCCGCGGCTGGCTGATTTACCGCGGCTGGCCCCCACCCTGCCCTCCCCCCGAGGGGGGAGGAAGCAGAGCCGGAAAGCGGCCGCAATCATCTCCTGTAGTTTCTTAAAAAATCCGCCTCAACTCCTTGTCAGTCAATGGCAGGCAGCTATCAATTCAAGAGCGAAAAAAAGGTCAAACCATGAAGATTGCAGTTCTCCCCGGCGACGGCATCGGCCCCGAAATCGTTGCCGAAGCCGTCAAGGTGCTGGGCGCCCTGGACCTGAAGTTCGAGATGGAAGCCGCCCCGGTCGGCGGCGCCGCGTACGAAGCCGCGGGCCACCCGCTGCCCGAGGCCACGCTGAAGCTGGCCCAGGGCGCCGACGCCATCCTGTTTGGCGCCGTGGGCGACTGGAAGTACGACACGCTCGACCGTCCGCTGCGCCCCGAGCAGGCCATCCTGGGCCTGCGCAAGCACCTGGGCCTGTTCGCCAACTTCCGCCCCGCCATCTGCTACGAGCAGCTGGTGGCTGCCAGCAGCCTGAAGCCCGAGCTGGTCGCGGGCCTGGACATCCTGATCATCCGCGAGCTGACGGGCGACATCTATTTTGGCCAGCCGCGCGGTCGGCGAACGGCTGACGACGGGCACTTTCCCGGCGCCGAGGAGGCCTTCGACACCATGCGCTACTCGCGCCCCGAGATCGAGCGCATCGCCCGCGTGGCATTCGAGGCGGCCAGGAAGCGCAGCAAGAAGGTCACCAGCGTGGACAAGGCCAACGTGCTGGAGACCTTCCAGTTCTGGAAGGACGTGGTCACCGAGGTGCACCAGGACTACCCCGACGTGCAGCTGGAACATATGTACGTGGACAACGCCGCCATGCAGCTGGTCAAGGCACCCAAGGCGTTCGACGTGATCGTCACCGGCAACATGTTCGGCGACATCCTCTCGGACGAGGCCTCCATGCTGACGGGCTCCATCGGCATGCTGCCCTCGGCCTCGCTCAACGACAGGAAACAGGGCCTGTACGAGCCCAGCCACGGCAGCGCCCCCGACATCGCCGGCAAGGGCGTGGCCAACCCGCTGGCGACCATCCTGTCGGCGGCCATGATGCTGCGCTTCTCGCTGGGCCAGGCCGAGGCCGCCGACCGCATCGAGGCCGCCGTCAAGCGCGTGCTGGCGCAGGGCCTGCGCACGCCGGACATCCACAGCGAGGGCACGACCCGCGTGGGCACGGCGCAGATGGGCGACGCCGTGGTGGCGGCGCTGGGCTGAGAGCGCGCAGAGGGCGCCCGCAGCGCCCCCGGCAGGCGCAGCGCCCGCCAGCCCGGCCTGTGCAACACTTGCCTTTTTTGCAGGAGCGCGCCCGCGCTCCTTTTTTCTGGAGCCTTCCCATGAGCGTCTACGACAAGCTGAAAGCGCTGGACATCACCCTGCCCCCCGTGGCCGTGCCCGCCGCGGCCTATGTGCCCTACGTGCAGACCGGCAACCTGGTGTTTCTCTCCGGCCACATCGCCCGCAAGGACGGCAAGCCCTGGGCGGCGCAGTTCGGCCGCGACATCTCGACCGAGGAAGGCCAGGCCGCCGCCCGCGCCGTGGCGATCGACCTGCTGGGCACGCTGCACGCGGCCACCGGCGGCGACCTGAACCGCGTCAGGCGCATCGTCAAGCTGATGAGCCTGGTCAACTCCACCGGCGACTTCACCGAGCAGCACCTGGTGACCAACGGCGCCAGCGAGCTGATGGGCGAAGTGTTCGGCGACGCCGGCAAGCACGCGCGCAGTGCCTTCGGCGTGGCGCAGATCCCCCTGGGTGCCTGCGTGGAGATCGAGCTGATCGCCGAACTGGCCTGACAGCCTTTAGCTCCCATTACGATAGCTGCATACCCTTGTCCCACAAGGGCTGAGGCCTGTTTCAGCCATCACCTTGAGACAGGGCCGCGCGACTGAAGCCCTTCCACCTGGAAGGCGCCCACCACCTGCGTCAGTTGCTGTGCCTGCTCGCGCAGGCTTTGCGCCGCGGCGGCGCTCTGCTCGACCAGCGCGGCGTTCTGCTGCGTCATCTGGTCGAGCTGCCCTACCGCCTGGTTGACCTGCGCGACGCCCGCGCTCTGCTCGGCGGCGGCCGCCGTCACCTCGCCGATCATGTCGGCCACGCGCTGCACGGACTGCACGATGTCGTCCATGGTGCTGCCCGCCTGCCGCACCAGGCGCGAACCGCTGCCGACCCGCTCGACGGACGTGTCGATCAGCGCCTTGATCTCGCGCGCGGCCGACGCCGAGCGCTGCGCTAGCTGGCGCACCTCGCCCGCCACCACGGCAAAGCCCCGGCCCTGCTCGCCGGCGCGCGCGGCCTCCACCGCGGCGTTCAGCGCCAGGATGTTGGTCTGGAAGGCGATGCCGTCGATCACGCCGATGATGTCGGCGATCCGGTGGCTGCTGGTCTGAATGTCCTCCATGGTGGAGACCACCTCGCTCACCACGGAGCCGCCGCGCAGCGCCACCTCGCGCGCACCGCCGGCCAGCTGGCTGGCCTGCGCGGCGCTACCGGCGGTCTGGGCGATGGTGCTGGCGAACTGCTCCATGGCCGCGGCCGTCTGCTGCAGGTTGCTGGACGTGCTCTCGGTGCGCGCCGACAGGTCCTGGTTGCCGCTGGCGATCTCGGCGCTGGCCAGGGCGATGCTGTCGGTGCTGCCGCGCACCTGCCGCACCATGCCCGCCAGCGCCTCGCGCATGGCCGCCAGCGAAGCCAGCAGCTCACCGAACTCGTCGCCCCGCCCGGCACCCTCCAACCCCTGGTCGCGCAGCTCGCCCTGGGCGATGCGCGCAGCCACCCGGTTGGCCTGTGCCAGCGGCCGCTGGATGCTGCGGATGAGAAAGTGCGCCCCGGCGATGATGGCCAGCAGCAGCGCGGCCACGGCCACGCCGGCCATCTTCACGGTGGCCATGCGGGCATCGGCCATGGCTGCCTGGCGCTCGTCGGCCTGCTGCTCCAGCAGCTGCACCAGCTGGCGCAGCGTACCCAGGTAGGCCTGCACGGCCGGGGTCAGGGACTGCAGGACCAGCTTTGCGGCGCCGTCGTAATCGCTCTCGCCCCGCAGCTGCCGCGCCTGCGCCCGCAGCTGGGCCATGGCGCCGCGCGCGCTGGCGATGCGCGCCATCTGCTCGCGCGCGGGGCCGGGCAGCGGCATGGCTTCGAGCGCCTTCTGCATCTCGGTGATGCGCTCGCTGGTGGAGGCGAGGTCGGCCTCGAAGGCCTGCTCCACCGCCATTTCGCTGCTGAGTACCAGCGCCAGGGTGCGCGCCGCGTTGAGTTCGGTCGCCGCCATCCAGCGGGACGCCAGCTGCAGGCTGCGCGCTGACTGCTGCGCGGCCGCGTCGGCCTCGGCCTGCGCCCTGGCCGAGCGGTAGCCCGAGGCGCCCACCACGGCCACCAGCGCCACCACGATGGCGGCCACCGCCAGCCAGAGCCGGGAGGACAAGCGTAGGGTTTTCATGGCGACGGACCCTCTTCTTTCATTCCACCCGCGTCACTTCGGCCACCTTGAAACCCAGGTCGGCCGCCTTGCCCTTTTTGCCGCGCGCGGCCCGGGCATTGTTGAGCGAGCGGATCTCCAGCTGCTCCTCGCGCGCGCGCCCACCGCGGCCGATGCCGGCAAAGCGCACGCTGCGCGTGTAGGCGGCCGCGCCGGCCAGCTGATCCTTGTCGTCCAGGTCGATCAGCATCAGGCCGCGCCCGCCCTTCTCCATGAACTTCATCTCGGCGATCTCGAAGGTCAGGATGCGTCCGCCCACCGAGGCGCAGCAGACGTGCGTGGCCGGCAGCAGGCTCTGGCTGGCGCTGGTGAACGCGGCATGCGAGGGCCGGCACAGCTGCTCGCCCTGGCCCAGGGTGATGAAGGCCTTGCCGCCGCGGTTGCGCCCGGTCATGTGCTCCACGGTGCTGACGAAACCGTAGCCGCCCGAACCCGCCAGCACCAGCGCGGCGCTGGCCGGGCCGGCGAAGTAGTGCACCGGCTGCGTGCCCGCTTCCAGCTCGATCAGCGTGGTGACGGGCTGGCCGTCGCCGCGCCCGCCGGGCAGGCTCGCCACCGCCACCGAATACACCCGGCCGTTGCTGCCGAAGACGATCAGCGTGTCCACCGTGCGGCACTCGAAGGTGCCGTAGAGCTGGTCGCCCGCTTTGACGGTGAAGCTGGCGGCATCGAGCCCGTGGCCCTGGCGCGCCCGCACCCAGCCCTTTTGCGACACGATGACGGTGACCGGCTCGTCGGGCACGCGCACCTCGGCCACGGCGCGGCGCTCTTCCTGAATCAGCGTGCGACGCGCGTCGGCAAACTGTTTGGCGTCGGCTTCGATCTCGCGCACCATCAGCCGGCGCAGCGAGGCGGGGTTGCCCAGGATGTCTTCGAGCTTGCCCTGCTCCTCGCGCAGCTCTTTCAGTTCCTGCTCGATCTTGATGGCTTCCAGCCGCGCCAGCTGGCGCAGGCGGATCTCCAGGATGTCCTCGGCCTGTCGGTCCGACAGGCTGAAGCGCTCGATCAGCGCCGCCTTCGGCTCGTCGGCTCCGCGGATGATGGCAATGACCTCGTCGATGTTGAGCAGCACGATCTGCCGCCCCTCGAGGATGTGAATGCGGTCTTGCACCTTGGCCAGGCGGTGCTGGCTGCGCCGCGTGATGGTCTGCTGGCGAAAGGCGATCCATTCCTCCAGCATCTGGCGCAGCGACTTCTGCACCGGCCGGCCGTCCAGCCCCACCATGGTCAGGTTGATGGGCGCGGACGTTTCCAGACTGGTGTGCGCCAGCAGCGCCGTGGTCAGCTCGGCCTGCGCGATCTTCGAGGTCTTGGGCTCGATGACCAGGCGCACCGGCGCGTCCTTGCTGGACTCGTCGCGCACGCCGTCCAGCAGCGCCAGCATGCTGGCCTTCAGTTGCACCTGCTCGGGGCTCAACGCCTTCTTGCCGGTCTTGACCTTGGGGTTGGTCAGCTCCTCGATCTCTTCGAGCACCTTCTGCGTCGACACGCCGGGCGGCAGCTCGGTCACCACCAGCTGCCACTGCCCACGGGCGAGTTCCTCGATCTTCCAGCGCGCGCGCACTTTCAGCGAGCCGCGGCCGCTCCGGTACGCCGCCTGGATCTCGGCGCTACTACTGATGATCTGCCCGCCGCCGGGGTAGTCCGGGCCGGGGACCAGCGCGAACAGCGCGTCGTCGTCCAGCTTCGGCGTCTTGACCAGCGCCACGCAGGCATCGGCCACCTCGCGCAGGTTGTGGCTGGGGATCTCGGTCGCCAGGCCCACGGCAATGCCGCTGGCGCCATTGAGCAGCGCGAACGGCAGCCGCGCCGGCAGCTGGCGCGGCTCCAGCGTCGAGCCGTCGTAGTTGGGCACGAAGTCCACCGTGCCCATGTCGATCTCGTCGAGCAGCAGGCTGGTGATGCGCGCCAGCCGCGCCTCGGTGTAGCGCATGGCGGCCGCGCCGTCGCCGTCGCGGCTGCCGAAGTTGCCCTGGCCGTCGATCAGCGGGTAGCGCTGGTTGAAGTCCTGCGCCAGGCGTACCAGTGCGTCGTAGGCCGACTGGTCGCCATGCGGGTGAAAGCGGCCCAGCACGTCGCCCACCACGCGGGCGCTCTTGACCGGCTTGGCCGCCGTGTTGCGGTTCGGGCCGCTGTAGCCCAGCCCCATCTCGCCCATGGCGTAGAGGATGCGCCGCTGCACCGGCTTCATGCCGTCGCACACATCGGGCAGCGCCCGGCCCTTGACGACGGACAGGGCGTATTCGAGATAGGCGCGCTGGGCGTAGCTGGCCAGCGAATCATCCGCCTGCGGGGCGGGCGAGAGATCGAGAGCGGGTTGTTCTGTCATGCTTCAAAAACAGGAGCTGCCAGCGCTTGACTGGCAAGGGCTGGAGGCCAAAAAGACTAGTAATCAGTGAGCTTAGATATCGACGTCCACCGTATCGCCGTGCAGCTCCATCAGCTCGCGCCGCGACCCTGCCTCGCCCTTGCCCATCAGGCGCGTCATCAGCGCCTCGGTGGCCTCGCGGCCGGCCGCGCCCAGCTGCACCGGCAGCAGGCGCCGGGTGTCGGGGTTCAGCGTGGTCTCCCACAGCTGCTCGGCGTTCATCTCGCCCAGGCCCTTGAAGCGGCTGATCTGGCAGCGCTCGCGCGCCACGCCTTCCTTGGCGGCCTTGTCCAGGATGGCGGACAGTTCTGCCTCGTCCAGCGCATAGAGCTTGGCCGCCGGCTTCTTGCCGCGCGCGGGGATGTCCACGCGAAAGAGCGGCGGGCGCGCCACGTAGATGTGGCCGGCCTCGATCAGCTTGGGGAAGTGGCGGAAGAACAAGGTGAGCAGCAGCACCTGGATGTGCGAGCCGTCCACGTCGGCGTCCGACAGGATGCAGATCTTGCCGTAGCGCAGGCCCGACAGGTCGGGCTCGTCGTTCGGCCCGTGCGGGTCCACGCCGATGGCCACCGCGATGTCGTGCACCTCGGTGTTGGCGAACAGCCGGTCGCGCTCGACCTCCCAGGTGTTGAGCACCTTGCCGCGCAGCGGCAGGATGGCCTGGGTCTCCTTGTCGCGGCCCATCTTGGCGCTGCCGCCGGCGCTGTCGCCCTCGACCAGGAAGACTTCGTTGTACTGGATGTCGCGGCTTTCGCAGTCGGTGAGCTTGCCCGGCAGCACGGCCACGCCCGAGCCCTTTTTCTTCTCGACCTTCTGGCCCGCGCGCTGCCGGGTCTGGGCGGCCTTGATGGCCAGTTCGGCCAGTTTCTTGCCGTATTCGACGTGCTGGTGCAGCCACAGCTCCAGCGCCGGGCGCACGAAGCTGCTGACCAGCCGCACGGCGTCGCGCGAATTCAACCGCTCCTTAATCTGGCCCTGGAATTGCGGGTCCAGCACCTTGGCCGACAGCACGTAGCTGGCGCGGGCAAACACGTCCTCGGGCATCAGCTTGACGCCCTTGGGCAGCAGGCCATGCAGCTCGATGAAGCTTTTCACGGCCTGGAACAGGCCATCGCGCAGGCCGCTGTCGTGCGTCCCGCCAGCGCTCGTCGGGATCAGGTTGACGTAGCTCTCGCGCACCGGCGCGCCTTCTTCGGTGAAGGCCACGGCCCAGGCCGCGCCCTCGCCTTCCGCGAAGCTGTCGTTGCCGGCGTCGGCGAAGCCCTCGCCCTCGAACAGGGGGATGACCGGGTCCACCGGCAGCGTCTGAGTCAGATAGTCGCGCAGGCCGCCCTTGTATTGCCAGGTGGTCGTCTCGCGCGTCTTTTCGTTGAACAGCGTGACGGCGACGCCCGGCATCAGCACCGCCTTGCTGCGCAGGAGGTGCGTCAGCTCGCCCATGGGCAGGTGGCTGGACTCGAAATATTTGGCATCCGGCCAGGCACGCACCGTCGTGCCCTGCTTGCGCTCGCCCGACTGCAGCGGGCGGGCGACCAGCGGCTCGACCACGTCGCCGCCGGCAAACACCAGGCGCGCCACCTGGCCCTCGCGGTGCGTGGCCACTTCCATGCGCGTGGACAGCGCGTTGGTCACCGACACGCCCACGCCGTGCAGGCCGCCCGAGAAGCTGTATGCCCCGCCCTTGCCCTTGTCGAACTTGCCGCCGGCGTGCAGCCGAGTGAAGACCAGCTCGACCACGGGGGCCTTTTCTTCCGGGTGCAGACCGAACGGGATGCCGCGGCCGTCGTCCTCGACGCTGACCGAGCCGTCGGCATGCAGCGTCACGCGGATTTTCTTGCCATGGCCCGCCAGCGCCTCGTCGGCGGCGTTGTCCAGCACCTCCTGGATGATGTGCAGCGGGTTGTCGGTGCGGGTGTACATGCCCGGGCGCTGCTTGACGGGCTCCAGGCCCTTCAGGACGCGGATGGAGCGCTCGCCGTAGTCGTTGGCGGGTTGGTTCTGTGCTTTGCTGGCCATGGCGGCGGATTGTAGGACTGTGGTTATGAACAGTATTTTGCGCCTTTCGCGCGCCCGACGCGGTCTGCGGGTTTTCGCTACATTTGCGCCGATGCACTCCGCCTCCCCTCCGCCGCCCCGCCTGTCCATGGTGCAGGTGCTCGCCTGCGGCGCCGCCGTCGTCACCCTGTCCATGGGCATCCGCCATGGCTTTGGCCTGTGGCTTGCACCCGTCACGCAGGACATGGGCTGGACGCGCCAGACCTTCGCCCTGGCCATGGCGATCCAGAACATCTCCTGGGGCGTGTTCGGCATCTTCGGCGGCATGCTGGCCGACCGCTTCGGCGCCTTTCGCGTGCTGATCGGCTGCGCGCTGCTGTATTCGCTCGGCCTGGCCGGGATGGCGCTGTCGCCCACGCCGCTGCTGTTTGCTCTGACCACCGGCGTGCTGATCGGCGCGGCCCAGGCCGGCACCACCTATGCCGTGATTTATGGCGTGCTCGGGCGGCAGATCAGCGCCGACAGGCGCTCCTGGGCCATGGGCGTGGCGGCGGCGGCGGGCTCGTTCGGCCAGTTCCTGATGCTGCCGCTGGAGGGTCAGCTGATCGCCAGCCTGGGCTGGCAGACCGCGCTGCTGGTGCTCGCGGCCATGGCGCTGCTCATCGTGCCCCTGGCCTTCGGCCTGCGCGAGCCGGGCTTTGATGCACGGGGCCGGCAGGCGCCGGGTAGCCGGGGCCAGAGCATCGGCCAGGCCGTGGCCGAGGCGCTGCGCCACCCGAGCTTTCTGCTGCTGACGGCAGGCTATTTCGTCTGCGGCTTCCAGGTGGTCTTCATCGGCGTGCACATGCCCAGCTATCTGAAGGACCATGGCCTGTCGCCCCAGGTGGCCAGCTTCGCACTGGCGCTGATCGGGCTGTTCAACGTCTTTGGCACCTACCTGGCCGGCAGCCTCGGCCAGCGCCTGCAAAAGCGCACCATCCTGGTCTTCATTTACTGGGCGCGTGCGGTGGTCATCACCGTCTTCCTGCTGGTGCCGCTGTCGCCTGCCTCGGTCTATGTGTTCTCGGCCGTCATGGGGGCGCTGTGGCTGTCCACCGTGCCGCCGACCAACGCCGTGGTGGCGCAGATCTTCGGCGTGCAGCACCTGTCCATGCTCAGCGGTTTCGTGTTCTTCAGTCACCAGATCGGCAGCTTCATGGGCGTGTGGCTGGGCGGCTACCTGTACGACCGCACGGGCAGCTACGACATCGTCTGGTACCTGGCGGTGCTGCTCGGCGTGCTGGCCGGCCTGGTCAACCTGCCCGTGCGCGAGAACGCCATCGTGCGGCCCGCGCCGCAGGCGGCCTGAGCATGGCCGGGGCCCCGCGCGCACGCAGCTGGCTGGCCGGGGTGGCACTGGCCGCCGTGCTGCTGGCCGTCTTTGCCTGGTATCTGCAGCCCGACTTCATGCTCACGCTGGCCGACCAGCTGTGGGCCTGCTTCTGAACATGCAGCACGGCAGCCCTGCCCCATCGCCCTGGATCGTGCGCTGGTCGCACCTGGTGCCCACCGGCGGCACGGTGCTCGACGTGGCCTGCGGCAGCGGCCGCCACCTGCGCTGGTTCCATGCACGAAATCACCCGGTCACCGGCGTGGACAGGGCACCTGATGCTATTGAATCTGCAGCAATTGTGGGCGAGGCGGTGCGGGCAGACATCGAGGCCGGACCCTGGCCCTTCGAGGGCCGCAGCTTTGCCGCCGTGGTCGTCACCAACTACCTGTGGCGCCCGCTGCTGCCGACCCTGGTCGCCAGCGTGGCGCCGGGTGGCGTGCTGCTGTACGAGACCTTTGCCCAGGGCAACGAAACCGTGGGCCGGCCCGCCAGGGCGGACTTTCTGCTTGCCCCCGGCGAGCTGCTGCGCGCCTGCGCCGACCTGCGCGTGGTGGCTTATGAAGACGGCTTTCTCGAGGCGCCCGGGCGCTTCGTGCAGCGCATCGCCGCCGTGCGTCCGCCGCGGGGGCAACAGGGGCCGCTCAGGCTTTCACTCGCTAGTTAGAATGCCTTTTTTTCCGCTTTCCCCGCCGCGCCCATGACCTCTCCCAGCGCCCCCCTGACGGGCAGCATCGTCGCCCTCGTCACCCCCATGCTCGACGACGGCAGTGTGGACTACGCCAGCCTGCGCAAGCTGATCGACTGGCACATCCAGGAGGGTACGGACTGCATCGGCGTCGTGGGCACGACGGGCGAGTCGCCCACGGTCAATGTCGAGGAGCACCGCGAGATCATCCGCGTGGCCGTCGAGCAGGCCGCGGGCCGCGTGCCCGTGATGGCCGGCTGCGGCGCCAACTCCACGCACGAGGCCATTGCACTGGCGCGCTACGCCAGCGAAGTGGGCGCGAGCAGCCAGCTGCAGGTCGTGCCCTACTACAACAAGCCCACGCAGGAAGGCCAGTACCGGCACTTCAAGGCCATCGCCGAGGCGGTGGGCGACCTGCCGATGGTGCTGTACAACGTGCCCGGCCGCTCGGTGGCGGACATGCAGCACGAGACGGTGCTGCGCCTGACGCAGGTGCCCGGCATCATCGGCATCAAGGAGGCGACGGGCGACCTCGCTCGCGCGCAGTGGCTGATCCGCGACGTGCCCGAAGGCTTTGCCGTCTATTCGGGCGACGATCCGACGGCCGTGGCCCTCATGCTGTGCGGCGGCCACGGCAATATCAGCGTGACGGCCAACGTGGCCCCGCGCCTGATGCGCGAGCTGTGCGCGGCCGCGCTGGCCGGCGACACCCGCCGCGCCATGGACATCCAGTTCAAGCTGCTGCCCCTGCACCGCCACCTGTTCATCGAGGCCAACCCCATCCCCGTCAAGTGGGCCATGGGCCGCATGGGCCTGTGCAGCAGCACCATGCGCCTGCCCATGACGCCGCTGTCGCAGTCCAACGAAGCCGTGGTCGAAGGCGCGCTGCGCGCCGCCGGGCTGCTGGCCTGACCCTGTCCGGAACACCAAGGAAATCCGCGTGAACGCTAGCATCCGCCGCATTGGCCTGATCGGCCTGGCCCTCTCCGTCTCCGCCTGCTCCGTCCTGGAGAGCGACAAGATCGACTACAAGAGCGCCACCCGGGGCAATACCCTGGAGGTGCCGCCCGACCTGACCCAGTTGTCGCGCGATACACGCCACACGGTGCCGGGCGGCACGGTGTCGGCCGCCGCCTTCGAGGCCGGCCGCGCCCAGCAGCCGCGCCAAATCACTGCGGCGCCGGTGTCCCTGGGTGACGTGCGCATCGAGCGCGACGGCAACCAGCGCTGGCTGGTGGTGGGCCGCTCGGCCGACCAGCTGTGGGACCCGGTGCGCGACTTCTGGCTGGACAACGGCTTTATCTATACCGTCGAGCGCCGCGACCTGGGCATCCTGGAGACCGACTGGGCAGAAAACCGCGCCAAGCTGCCGCAGGACATCATCCGCCAGACCGTCGGCAAGTTGTTCGATTCGCTCTACTCCACCGGTGAGCGCGACCGCTTCCGCACGCGGCTCGAGCGCCGCGCCGATGGCGGCACCGACATCTACCTGACGCACCGCGGCATGGTCGAGGTCTATTCCTCCTCGCAGAAGGACCAGACCGTCTGGCAACCCCGCGCCGCCGACCCGGAGCTGGAGGCCGAGTTCCTGCGCCGCATCATGGTGCGCCTGGGCGTGAGCGAGGAACAATCGCGCGCCGCCGCGGCCACCGCAGCGCCGGCCGCGCCCTCGGCACGCATCGCCAGCGTCGGCAGCGTTCCCGTGGTGCAGCTGGACGAGCCCTTCGACCGCGCCTGGCGCCGCGTGGGCGTGTCGCTGGACCGCACCGGCTTCACCGTGGAGGACCGCGACCGCAGCCAGGGCACGTATTTCGTGCGCTATGTGGAGCCCAACGCCGGCGGCAAGAAAGACCAGGGTTTTCTCGCCAAGATTTTCAAGCGCGACACGGACGCGGCGCCGCCGCTCAAGTACCGCATCGTGGTGCGCAGCGAAGGCGGGCAGAGCACGGTCTCGGTGCTCAACGCCGCAGGCGCGCCCGAGTCGTCCGCCAGTGCCGAGCGCATCCTGCGCGTGCTGGCCGACGACCTGAAGTAAGCCGGCCGCGTTGCTGCGTTTTCGCAATCTGGCCAGCGGCAGCGGTGGCAACGCCACGCTGATCGAGGCGGGCAGCGGTGCCCACACGCACCGCCTGCTCATGGACTGCGGGCTGAGCCTGCGCCAGCTCGGCCTGCGCCTGGGCGCCGCCGGCACCACGCCGGCCGAGCTCGACGCGGTCTTCATCACCCACGAGCATTCCGACCACAAGGGCTGCGTGCTGCAGCTGGCGCTGCGCGAGCGCCTTCCCGTATGGATGAGCCGCGGCACCTGGGAGGGCATGGGCCAGCCCGACTTCGACGGCCTGCTGCGCTTCGCGCAGGACGGCGAGGCCATCGACCTGGGCAGCCTGCAGGCGCTGCCGCTGGCCGTGCCGCATGACGCACGCGAGCCCCTGCACCTGCGCTGCAGCGACGGTGCCACCCACGTCGGCCTGCTGACCGATCTGGGCCATATTCCGGACGGCTTGGTCGAGCGGCTCGCGGGCTGCCACGCCCTGCTGCTGGAGGCCAACCACGACACCGGGCTGCTCGAGGGCGGGCGTTACCCGGCCTTTCTCAAGCAGCGCATCGCCGGACCCCTGGGCCACCTGCCCAACCACGCCAGTGCCGCGCTGCTGGCTCGGTTGAACCATGGCGGCCTGCGCCACGTGGTGGCGGCGCACCTGAGCGCGCACAGCAACCAGCCGCACCTGGCGCAGGCCGCGCTGGCGGGCGCCCTGGGCTGCAACGCGGGCGACATCATCGTCGCCGACCAGCGCGCGGGCACCGGCTGGATCGACGCCAGCCACTGAGCCCAGGCCCCCAGAGAAGGGCGCGGCAAAGAAAAACCCCGCGCTGGCATCCAGGGCGGGGTTCTTGCGGCCTGCCGGCCACCGGCCGTGCAGGCCTCGCGGCCGGCTGCTTACTTCGATTCAGCGGCGGGAGCGGGCGCGGCAGCGGCTGCGGCAGCAGCGTCGGCAGCAGCCTTGGCAGCGTCCTCGGAGGAAGTCGCGTCGGTGGTCGCAGCAGGCGTTTCGGCCGCGGCGGGCGCCTCGGCGGCGGGCGCGGGTGCCGGCTCGACAGCTGCGGGAGCGGGGGCCTCCACAGGAGCGGGTGCCGGTGCGGGAGCGGGCTCTTCCTTCTTGCCGCAGGCGGCGAGGGCAGCGGCGGCGATCAGGGCGGCCAGAGCAACAGACTTCTTCATTGCAGTTTCCTATGAGGACAGTGATTTTTTATAAAACGCCGGAGCGACCGGCGGATGGCGCCAAGAATTTTCAATCCCGAGCGCCGCGGCGGTAACCAGCCAACGATTATAGGAACGCTTGCGTCAATACAGACTTACGCCAATCGTGCTGTACCCGCCACGCTACAAACCCAGCACCGTGGCTGGAAAGGCCGGGCAGCTGCGCGAGGTGATCCATTCCCCCAGTTGCTCGCGCAGCAGCACGCGCTGCGCGCTGTCGCTCCCGGCCACGCCGGTGCTGCGCACCGGGTCGTGGCGCTGCAGCGCCCACTGCGGCGACCACAGGACGCTCGGTAGCGAGAGGGGATCGGGCGCGCTGGCCTGGCGGCAATCCAGCAGATGGTCCCACTGTCTGCGCCAGTGCACGAAACGCGGATGGCGGCGCGCGACCTCTCCGAAGTCGAGCGCCAGCAGCGTCATGCGCCGGCCCGGGCGCGCCCACTCCTGCAGAGACTCGACCACGGCCCTCTCGCCCAGGGGCCAATCCGCAAAATTGCCGTCGCTCAGGATGAGTTCGCTCCAGCCCTCGCGCGCCGCCGCGGCCAGCGCGCTGCGCACCCAAGCGCGAAACTGCTCGCGCCCGGCAAAGCGCCCTTCGGGCAGGGGCTGGGGGCGGTCATTGCCTGGCTGCGCCATGGCGCACGCCCCGCGCTTCAGGCGTGGGCCCAGCCGGCATCGCACCAGGCCGACAGGGTCTGCAGCACCTCATCGCTGGCGTGGGCCAGGGCCTGCGGCGGCAGCGCGCGCTCGTCGGCCAGGCGCTGCATCAGCTCGGCGTCCGGCCCTTCGGCGTGGTAGCTCTCGCCGTTGATGAAGATGTGCTGGTCGTCATACATCATGCGGGTACGCCGGTCGAGCACCACGCGTTCGAACAGGCCGCGGCTGGAGGACGGCTCGAACCAGACGTTGGGCTTGGGCTCGGTCAGCGCCTCGCCCAGCGCACGCTCCAGTGCCCCGGGCTGCGCCAGGGCGTGCTGCACGGCCTCGCGGGCGAACTGCTGCAGCTGCGCGGGAATGGCGCCCGGGGTCGCCACCGCGCTCTGGCGCGGGTCGCGGTAGATGGGCGCATCGTCCTCGTCGGCCGCCGCCTCGGCCACGCGCAGCAGCACCTCGTGCGCCAGGCCCGCCCGCTCGGGCGAGCGAAAACCGATGGAATAGGTCATGCACTCGCCCTCGGCCACGCCGTCGTGCGCCCAGCCCGGCGGCAGGTAGAGCATGTCGCCGGGCTCCAGCAGGTATTCCTCCTCGGGCTCGAAGTGGGCCAGGATCTTCACCGGCATGCCCTCGATCAGCGTGGGGTTCTTCTGCCGTCCGATGCGCCAGCGCCTGCGCCCCAGTGCCTGCAGCAGGAACACGTCGTAGCTGTCGAAGTGCGGACCCACGCCGCCGCCGTCGGTGGCGTAGCTGATCATGAGGTCGTCCAGGCGCGCTTGGGGCACGAAGGCGAACTGCTGCATCAGCGCGTGCGTGGCGTCGTCGTGCAGATCCACGCCCTGTACCAGCACCGTCCACTCGCGCGTCTGCAGGGACGGCAGCGAGCGGCGGGAAAACGGCCCGTGGCGCAGCAGCCACTGGCCGTCCTTGTGCTGCACCAGGCGCGACTCCACCTCCTCGCGGCCCGCCAGCTGCAGCAGCGCAGCGCGCGGGACGGGGGGCTTAAAGCCGGGGATGGCCTGCCGCACCAGCAGGGGTTTTTTGTGCCAGTGCTGGCGCATGAACTGCGTTGGGCTTAGGCCCGCCAGCAGTTGCAGGGGTTGTCGTACGTCCATGGGCAGAAGCGGCGCGCCGCCGCGAGGCGAAGGGGGAGGAACTGCGACAATTGTGCTATGGAAATCAACGAACAATGCGTGGTCGCCCTGACCTGGGTCCTCAAGGACACCCTGGGCGAAGAGCTTGATGTGCTGGACGAGCCGGTGGAGTTCCTGGTGGGCGGCGACGATCTGCTGGCGCGCATCGAGGAGGCGCTGCAGGGCCACTCGGCCGGCGCTGAACTGTCACTGCACCTGGAACCCGAGGACGCCTTTGGCGACTACGACGGCCAGCGGCTGTTCCTGGAGCCGCGCGACATCTTTCCCGCCGACCTGGAGGAAGGCATGACCTTCGAAGGCACGGCCCTGCCCGAGAGCATGAGCGCGCAGACGCCGCGAGATGCGCTCTACACCGTGGCGCAGATCTACCCCGAGCACGTGGTGCTGGATGGCAACCACCCGCTGGCCGGCATCGCGCTGCGTCTGCAGCTGAAGGTGCACGAGGTGCGGGAAGCCACGGAAGAAGAGATCGGCCGGGGCTCGGCCGGTGTCGGCTTCTTTCGTATCCAGCCGCTGGCGCCGGGTGGCGACTCGCTGCACTGAGCCGGGCCGCTCCACCCGGCCCGGCGCCCCCAGGGGGCCACTTACATGCGCGAGATCTGCCCTGCGTACAGCCGCACGCGGTCGCCCGGCCGCAGGTTGCCGGGCGAGGGCACGTCATAGACGCGCTGGCCGCCCTGGTCGAGGTTGATGGTGATGCGGTAGCCCTCGGCCTCGGCGCGGCCCTGATGGCCCTCGATGGCATTGCCTGCCGCGGCGCCGCCCACGGCGCCCAGCACCGTGGCTGCCGCCTTGCCCGTGCCGCCGCCGATCTGGTTGCCCAGCACGCCGCCCACCACGGCGCCCAGGATGGCGCCGGCGCCGCTGCTGCGGTTTCTCGATTGCAGGGCCTCGATGTACGAGACCGTGCCGTACTCCGTCACCCGGTCGTTCTGGTAGGACGGATAGGCCGGCGCCGGCTGGCTGGGGTAGTACGGCCGGTCGGAGTAACCGGGCGAGTTCGCGCACGCGGCCAGCGTGCCGGCCAGGGCCAGGGTTCCGGCCAGGGAGGCGAGACGGGAATACTTGCGCATGGCATCACTCCTTGAGTTGCTTGTTTGATGAATACCGCGCAGGCCCCGCCCGCGCTGCAGAGGGCCATTGCAGCAGGAAGGCGCAGGCCTTCGGGCCGGGCAACCCCTGCCGGTGGTGTAGTTGCACGCTGGCGAGCCAGGTAGGCGCAGGCCGACAGCGGCGGGCTTGCCCGCGCCGCCTCAGTGCCTGCCCGTCGAGCCGTAGCCGCGTTCCCCACGCTCGGTGGGTGCAAAGTCTTCCACCACGCGAAACTGCGCCTGCACCACCGGCACGACGACCAGCTGGGCCAGGCGCTCCAGGGGCTGCAGGGTGTAGGCCGTGCTGCTGCGGTTCCAGGCGCTCACCATGAGCTGGCCCTGGTAGTCGCTGTCGATCAGCCCCACCAGGTTGCCCAGCACGATGCCGTGCCTGTGGCCCAGGCCCGAGCGCGGCAGGATCAGGGCGGCATGGCCCGGGTCCCTCAGGTGGATGGCAATGCCCGTGGGCACCAGTTCGCAGGCACCGGGGGCCAGCAGCAGGGGCGCATCCAGGCAGGCGCGCAGGTCCAGGCCGGCGCTGCCCGGCGTGGCATAGGAGGGCAGCTGGCCCGCCATGCGCGGGTCCAGGATCTTGACGTCGACGTTCATGCGGCGCGAGTGTGCCCCAGGCGCCGTGCGATCTCGGCGATCAGCTGCTGCGCCAGCACCTGCTTGGAGGCGCGCGGCAGCTCCTGGTGGCCCGCGCCATCGACCAGCACCAAGGCGTTGTCGTCCTGGCCGAAGGTGGCCGGGCCAATGTTGC
This sequence comes from Melaminivora sp., assembly GCF_032059615.1. Lineage (NCBI taxonomy): Bacteria > Pseudomonadati > Pseudomonadota > Betaproteobacteria > Burkholderiales > Comamonadaceae > Melaminivora > Melaminivora sp. Next base: position 31,638 of record NZ_DAMCAM010000034.1, read on the forward strand.
CCACCAGCAGCGGCACGCCCTTGCGCTCGCGCTTGGCGCGGGCGTGGGCAAGCAGGTTCTCGCTCTCGGCGGCAAAGCCCACGCAATACAGCCGGCCACTGCGCGCGCGCTCGCCCTGCGCCACGTGGGCCAGGATGTCCGGGTTCTCGACGAAGGCCAGCGCGGGCACCTCGCCCGAGCCGTCCTTCTTGATCTTGTGCTCGGCGCTGGCCGCCGGTCGCCAGTCGGCCACGGCTGCCGTTGCTATGAAAACACTAGCTTCATGTGCTTGCCCATCAACGGCTTCGAGCATATTTCTTGCAGAAACCACGTCGATGCGGCGCACGCCGCGCGGCGTCGGCAGGTGTACCGGGCCGGCCACCAGGGTCACCTCGGCGCCAGCCTCGCGCGCGGCGCGGGCGATGGCAAAGCCCATCTTGCCCGACGAGAGGTTGGTGATGCCGCGCACCGGGTCGATGGCCTCGAAGGTCGGGCCGGCGGTGATCAGCACCTGCTCGCCGGCCAGCAGCTTCGGGCTGAAGAAGGCCGCCAGCTCCTCCATGATCTCGGCGGGCTCCAGCATGCGGCCGTCGCCCGTCTCGCCGCAGGCCTGCTCGCCGCAGCCCACACCCAGCACCACGGCCCCGTCGCCCCGCACCTGCGCCAGGTTGCGCTGCGTGGCCGGGTGAGCCCACATCTCGCGGTTCATGGCGGGGGCCAGCAGCAGCGGCACGCTCTCCGCGGGCCGGGCCAGGCACAGCAGGCTGAGCAGCTCGTCGGCCCGGCCGTGGGCCAGACGCGCGATGAAGTCGGCGCTGCACGGAGCGATCAGCACCGCGTCGGCCGCGCGCGAGAGATTGATGTGCGCCATGTTGTTGGGCTCGCGCGCATCCCACTGCGAGCCATAGACGGGCCGGCCGGTGAGCGCCTGCATGGTCACGGCGGTGATGAACTGCTCGGCCGCCTCGGTCATCACCACCTGCACGGTGGCCCCGGCCTTGGCGAGCAGCCGGGCCAGTTCGGCGGACTTGTAGCAGGCCACGCCCCCGGAGAGGCCCAGCACGAGGTGTTTGCCAGCGAGTGCATTCATGGGCGGGGATTCTGGCAGACGTCCATCCGCGCCGGCGGACGCGGCGGCACCGGGACGTGGGCGGGGCGGAACCTATAATCGCCATTTCCCGCCCCATCACGACATGACCAAATTCGTCTTCGTCACTGGCGGTGTGGTGTCTTCCCTGGGCAAGGGAATCGCCTCCGCCTCCCTTGCCGCGATCCTCGAATCGCGCGGCCTCAAAGTCACCCTCATCAAGCTCGACCCGTACATCAACGTGGACCCGGGCACCATGTCGCCGTTCCAGCACGGCGAGGTCTTCGTGACCGACGACGGCGCCGAGACCGACCTCGACCTGGGCCACTACGAGCGCTTCATCGAAACCCGCATGAAGCAGGCCAACAACTTCACCACCGGCCGCATCTACCAGTCGGTGCTCGAGAAAGAGCGCCGCGGCGACTATCTCGGCAAGACGGTGCAGGTCATCCCGCACATCACGGGCGAGATCCAGGAGTACATCAAGCGCGGCGCCGGCATCGGCACGCCCGAGGCGGTGGACGTGGCGATCTGCGAGGTCGGCGGCACTGTGGGCGACATCGAGTCGCTACCCTTCCTGGAGGCGGTGCGCCAGCTGTCGCTCAAGCTGGGGCCGAACAACTCGGCCTTCGTGCACCTGACCTACCTGCCCTGGATCGCAGCGGCCGGCGAGCTGAAAACCAAGCCCACCCAGCACACGGTGCAAAAGCTGCGCGAGATCGGCATCCAGCCCG
>NZ_DAMCAM010000035.1:0-32709 GCF_032059615.1 Melaminivora sp.
AGTGGATGTGGCCCAGCGTCTCGGCCATGGCCATGCCGTAGGAGTAGTCCAGCCCCGCGCCGCCGTATTCCTCGGGCTTGGTCAGGCCCAGCAGGCCCAGGTCGCCCAGTTTCCTGAAGACCTCGTGCGCGGGGAAGATCTCGGCCTCCTCCCATGCGTCCACGTGGGGGTTGATCTCCTCGTCGATGAAGCGTTTCAGGGTTTTCTGGATCTCGCGATGCTCGTGCGTCAGTTGCATGGTGTCTCCGGGGTGTTCTGGGTGTTCTGAATGTTCTGTAAGGGGTGGCGCTGCGCTACATGCGCGCCACGCCGAACTGCATGGGCCGCAGCGGCCGCGCCGCCGCCTCGGCCACGGTGTCCAGGCAGAAGGCCAGCACGGCGCGGGTGTCGCGCGGGTCAATCACGCCGTCGTCCAGCAGCAGGCCACTGGTGTAGGCGACGTCCGCCTGCTGCTCGAACATGGCGACGATGCGGTCGAACTGCGCCCGCGACTCCTGCGGGTCGGGCGTGATGCCTTTGCGGGCAAGCGCCCCTTCGGTGACCATCTGCATGGTGCGCGCGGCCTGCTCGCCGCCCATGACTGCCGTCCTGGCGCCGGGCCAGCTGAACAGGAAGCGTGGCGCATAGCCACGCCCGCACATGCCGTAGTTGCCGGCGCCGAAGCTCGCGCCGCACTGGATGGTGATCTGCGGCACAGTGGCATTGGTAACGGCCTGGATCATCTTGCTGCCGTGCTTGATCATTCCGCCCTGCTCGCTGTCTTTGCCGACCATGTAGCCGGTGGTGTTCTGCAGGTAGACGATGGGCTGGCCCAGCTGGCACATCCACTGGATGAAGTGCGTGGCCTTGTTGGCGCCCGCCACATCGATGGGGCCGTTGTTGCTGATGAAGCCCACGGCGTGGCCGGCGATGCGGCCCTGGGCGCAGACGGTGGCGCTGCCGTAGCGCGCCTTGAACTCCAGCAGCTCGGAGCCGTCGGTCAGGCGCGCGATGACCTCGCGCATGTCCACCGGCTGGCGCAGGTCGGGCGAGATCAGCGCCAGCAGGTCGTCGGCCGGCAGCAGCGGCTCGGCCGCCGCACGCGGCTCGGCCGGCCCACCCCAGTCGCTCTGGGCGATGACGGCGCGCGCAATGCCGATGGCCTCGCGGTCGTCGCCCGCCAGGTATTCGCCCAGGCCCGAGACGCTGGTGTGCATCTCGGCGCCGCCGAGCTCTTCCTCGGTGGCGATCTCGCCGGTAGCGGCCTTGAGCAGCGGCGGGCCGGCCAGGAAGGCGCGCGAGCGGCCCTGCACCATGACGACCACGTCCGACAGCCCCGGCATGTAGGCGCCGCCGGCCGTGCCCGAGCCGTGCTGGATGGTCAGCACCGGGATGCCGGCCGCCGACAACCTCGCCAGGTTGCGAAACAGCGCACCACCGTGCACGAAGCCCTCGACGCGATAGCGCATCAGGTTGGCGCCGGCGCTCTCCACCAGGTGCACGAAGGGCAGGCGGTTTTGCAGCGCGATCTCCTGCAGGCGCAGGATTTTTTCCAGCCCCATGGGCTGGATGGCGCCGGCCTCTATCCCTGAGTCGCTGGCCACCACCATGCAGCGCACGCCCGAGACGAAGCCGATGCCGGCAATCACGCCGCCACCTGGCACGGACCTGGCCTCTTCACGCGTGTCCTGCAGGTAGCCCGCCAGGGCGCACAGCGGCAGCCAGGGCGCGCCAGCATCGAGCAGCAGCGCCACGCGCTGGCGTGGCAGCAGCTGGCCGCGCCTGGTGAACTGCGGCAGCGAGCGCGCCGACGCGGCGGCCGCGCGCTCCTCCAGCGCACGCAGCTGCGCCAGGCGCTCGAGCTGCGCCTCGCGGCGGCGCTGGGCGTCGGGCGCCTGGGCGCTGAAGCGCGAGGTGAATTCAGTGACGCTCATGCCTCGCTCCCGGCCTCATCCGTGAAGACCCTGGGCGTCTGCGCGCGGTGAAAGCCATCGAACGGCCGCACGGCGGGGCGCTGCTGCACCTGGGCGTCCGGCTGGCGCATGCCCCAGCCCATGCGCACCTGGGGGCGCGCGCCGTCCACGCGCAGCGTGGTGCCGCTGATGAAGTTGGCGGCCGGGCTCAGCAGAAAGGCGATGGCGGCCGAGACCTCGGCCTCCGTGCCCATGCGGCCCAACGGCACGGTGCGCGGCATGGCGCGCAGCATGTCGCCGGCCTCGGGCGGGTAGTTGTCCATGCCGCTGGAGGCGATGTAGCCCGGCGCCACGGCGTTCACGCGCACGCCGGCGCGCGCCCACTCGACGGCCGCCGTCTCGGTGAAGCTGACCATGCCGGCGCGCGCCGCGCCGCTGTGGCCCATGCCGGGCATGGAGCCCCACATGTCGGCAACGATGTTGACGATGGAGCCGCCGTGCGCAGCCATCCACTGCTTGAAGCACTCGCGCGCCAGCAGGAAGCCGCCCGTCAGGTTGGTGTTGACCACCGCCTCCCAGCCGCGCGCCGAGATGCTCTCCAGCGGTGCCATGAACTGGCCGCCGGCGTTGTTGACCAGGCCGTCGATGCGGCCGCACTCGGCCAGCACGGCCTGCACCAGCTGCGCCACCGCGTCCTCGTTGCGGATGTCGCAGGCGTGGCTGGAGGCCCGGCCGCCGTCGGCCTCGATCTCCTGCTGCACGGCGGCGAGCTTTTCCGGCTTGCGGCCGACCAGCACGACGTGCGCGCCCAGCTGCGCCAGCTCGTGCGCGCTGCAGCGGCCGATGCCGGAGCCGCCGCCGGTGACGACCACCGTCTGGCCCGTGAACAGGCCCGGCGCGAAGACCGAGCGGTAGGTGGAAGAAGAAGAAACGTCGGAATAGGTCATGACAGGTGGGTGAGTCAGTCCTGGTGGATGAAGAGCAGCAGGGCCTGCTCGGTGAGCGCGTCGAGCGAGAGTCCCTTGCGCGGCGAAAACCAGCTCACGGCCCAGTTCAACGCGCCGAAGATGAAGAGCCGGGCCACGGCCGGTTCGGCCCGCAGCGCGCCCGCCTGCGCCAGGGCCTGCAGGGCCGGCATCCAGGCGGCCTCGTACTCGTCCTTGATGCGTGCCACGTCCTTGCGCTGCGCGGCAGTGAGCGAGCGCCACTCGTAGAGCATCACGGGGATGAAGCCGCTGCGCGGCCCCAACAGGATCTCGAAGTGGTGGCGCACCAGCACGCGCAGCTGCTCGCGCGGCGCGGCGGCTGCACCCAGGCGCTCGAGCACCTGTTGCTGGCTTTGCAGGGCGCCGGCCATGCCCTCGCCCATCACGGCGTGCAGGAGCGCCCCTTTGCTCTTGAAGTGGTAGTAGGGCGAGCCGCTGTGCATGCCGACCGCGGCAGCGATGTCGCGCGTGCTGGTGGCGGCGTAGCCCTTGCTCAGGAACAGCCGGGCGGCCTTGTCCATGAGCTTGCGGCGGCGGTTGCCGTCGTCCTGCTCGCCCGCCGTCTTGCGCGGCCGGCCGCGCGGACGGCGCGCGGGCTCGGCCGGGGCGCTGTTCGCAGCGGCGATTTCAGTGTCCGCGGGGCCAGGACGGGGCTTTTGCTTCGGCATGGGAAGGCACGATAGCAAAGCGATTTATTTTTAGCAAGCGATTGCTTTGTAAAAATACCCTGTGCGGGCCATCACGGGACATCCGCGCCCTGTCGCCCGGCGCCCTCGTCCACCCGGTGGTGCCAGTAGCGCCGCCCCGCCTCGCGCTCGCAGCGCACCTGCCCGGTGGCCGACGACCAGCCCGCCGCGCCGCAGACGGCCGTCTGCACCAGCGCCGCACCCCGCGTGCGGTAGCGCTCGCGCACCTCGGCCGCCGGGTGGCCGAAGCGGTTGCGCCAGCCCGCCTGGACCAGCGCCACCGAGGGGCGCACGGCGTCGAGGAAGGTATCGCTCGAGGACGTCCGGCTGCCGTGGTGCGGCACGAGCAGCAGGTCCGCCGCCAGGGGCGCGCCGGCGGCCACCAGCGCCAGCTCCTGGGCGCGTTCGATGTCGCCGGCCAGCAGGGCGGCGCGCCCTGCGCTGGCGCCCGCCAGCCCCTGCGCCTGCACGCGCAGCACGCAGCTGCGCGCATTGGGGCGGGAGGCGGCGCCGGCGGCAGGCGGCAGCTCTGGCGCCGGGTGCAGCATCTCGAAATCGACCCCGTCCCAGCGCCAGCGCTGCCCGGCCACGCAGGGTTGCACCAGGCGCAGCGCCTGCAGCGGGTGGCCGGCATCGATCGAGCCCGACACCCGCGCCCCGGGCTGCTGCGCCAGCACGGCGGCGGCGCCGCCGGTGTGGTCGCTGTCGCCGTGGCTGAGCACGAGCTGGTCCAGCCGCTCGCCCAGGGCCTGCAGCAGCGGCACGACCACGCGCTCGCCCGCGTCGCCGCTGGTGCCGTAGCGCGGGCCGGCGTCATAGAGCAGGCTGCGCCCGGCGGTGCGCACCAGCACGGCCTGGCCCTGGCCCACGTCCAGCGCCAGCAGGTCGAACTGCCCGGGCTCCGGCCGCGCCGGCTGCCAGGCCAGCGCCGGCAGCGCCAGCGGCAGGGCCAGCAGGCGCACGCCCCAGGGCAGGCGCAGCACCAGCAGCACGCCCGCCCCCACCGCCAGCAGGCCTGCCCACAAAGGCGCCCGGGGCAGCAGCAGCTGAGCCCCGGGCCAGCCGGCCAGCCACTGCAGCCACAGGCCCAGCAGCTCGGCGCTCCAGGCCGCCAGCTGCCACAGCGGCGGCCACAGCACGCCGCCCAGCGCCGCGGGCAGCAGCACCAGCGTGGTCCAGGGTATGGCCAGCAGGTTGGCCAGCAACCCCACGACCGAGACCTGACCGAACAGCAGCAGCGTGAGCGGCGCCAGCGCCAGGGTCACGATCCACTGCTCGCGCAAAATATGAAGAAAACGGGCTGCAGCCCTTTTACCCCCTGGGCCTTGTGCTCCTCTATCGGTAGCAAACAGCACTCCCACTGCCACGAAGCTCAGCCAAAAACCCGGCTGCACCAGTGCCCACGGGTCGGCCAGTAGCACCACCGCGCAGGCCAGCAGCCAGACCTGCGGCCAGGGCCAGCGCCGCCCCGACAGGCGCAGCAGCGCGACGCTGGCCAGCATCAGCACCGTGCGCTGCGCGGGCACGCCCCAGCCGCTGAAGAGGGCGTAGGCGCCCGCCAGCAGCACGCCGCCGACCAGCGCCGCGTGGGGCGCCGGCACGGCCAGGCACAGCCGGGCACTGCGGCGCCACAGCCACTGCAGCGCCGCGGCGGCGATCCAGGCAAACAGCGTGATGTGCAGCCCCGAGATGCTCATCAGGTGGGCCACCCCGGTGGTGCGGAACACCTCCCAGTCGGCGCGGTCGATGGCGCGCTGGTCGCCCGTGACCAGCGCCGCCACCACGCCCGAAGCGCGCCGCCGCGCTTCATCGGCCTCGGCCGGGGCCAGGCGGGCCGCGATGGCGTCGCGCACGGCCTGGCGCAGCTGCTCGACGGGGTAGCGCCAGGTCTGGTCCAGGCGCTCGGGCGGCGCATCGCGCGCGCCGCTGCGCACGTAGCCGGTGGCCTGCACGCCCTGCTCCCACAGCCACAGCTCGTAGTCGAAGCCGTGCGGGTTGCGCGCGCCGTGCGGGGCCTTTAGCCGCACGGTCAGGCGCCAGCGCTCGCCGGCGCGCACGGCCGGCAGCGGGGCCGCGCTCTCGCCGCCCCAGCCGGCCGCGTACCAGGACAGGTCGATCAGCTGCGGCAGCGGCACGGCGGGGCCGGGGTCGCCGGCTGCGTGCGCCGACTCCACCGCGAGCCGCAGGCGCAGGCCGTTCTCGCGTGCCTGCGGCATGGCGGCAATGGTGCCGGTGACGCGCAGGTCCACGCCCTGCCACTGTGGCGCCAGCGCCCCGCCCTCGAACGCCAGCGCCCGCAACCCGCACAGCCCCCAGGCCAGCGCCGCAGCGCCCAGGCCGGCGCGCGCCAGGCGCAGCCCCGACCGGGTGCGGGGCAGCACCAGGGAGGCCAGCAGCGCCAGCCCGGCGGCCAGCGCCGCTGCATGGGCCAACACGGACGCCAGCTCGCGCTGCTGCAGCTGCAGCGCCGTGCCCGCCACCACGCCCAGCAGCGCGGCCGTGCCCGGCCAGCGCGCCCGCAGGTGCCCACGCGGGGCGGCGCTGTGCGGGCGGGCGGCGGGGCTGCTCATGCGTGCATGCATACCACACACCCGCCGTCCGCTACAATGCGCCGCCATGCATGCCGCCGCCCCCACCCCCGCCCTGACGGGCAAGCCCGCCTCCGCGGCGGGCCGGGCCGCGCGCATGGCTTCCACCAAAACCACGACCATCAAGGGCTGACCCAGCTCCGGCATCGTCGTGCGCCCTCCCTGGCCCAGACGAGCCGGGGCCGAGAAAGCAGCCGCCGGTCGCGTGCGTACTGTTTTTCAAACCTCGTGAAAGGGCATTTCAAATGAGCAAGCAACTGGTAGGCCTGGTCGGCTGGCGCGGCATGGTGGGCTCCGTTCTGATGGACCGCATGCAGGCCGAGGGCGACTTCGAGCTGATCGAGCCGGTCTTCTTCTCCACCTCCAACGCTGGCGGCAAGGCGCCCGCCATGGCGCGCGCGCACACCGAACTGAAGGACGCCGGCGACATCGCCGAGCTGGCCAGGTGCGACATCGTCATCACCTGCCAGGGCGGCGACTGGACCAAGGAGGTGTTCCCGAAGCTGCGCGCCAGCGGCTGGCAGGGCCACTGGATCGATGCGGCCAGCGCGCTGCGCATGGAGGACGATGCGGTCATCGTGCTCGACCCGGTCAACGAGGGCCTGATCCAGAAGAAGCTGGCCGCCGGCGGCAGGAACTGGATCGGCGGCAACTGCACCAACTCCATCCTGCTGATGGGCCTGGCCGGGCTGTTCAAGGCCGACCTGGTCGAATGGGTCAGCTCCATGACCTACCAGGCGGCCTCGGGCGGCGGCGCCAACCACATGCGCGAGCTGCTCAAGGGCATGGGCGTGATCCACGGCGCGGTCGCCGATGAGCTGGCCACGCCCGCCTCGGCCATCCTGGACATCGATCGCAAGGTCGCGCAGACCATCCGCCAGGATGTGCCCACCGAGTTCTTCGGCGCGCCCCTGGCCGGCGGCCTGATCCCCTGGATCGACTCGCAGCTGGACAACGGCCAGTCCAAGGAAGAATGGAAGGGCCAGGCCGAGGTCAACAAGATCCTGGGCACTGAGAGCACCATCCCCGTCGACGGCCTGTGCGTGCGCATCGGTGCCATGCGCTGCCACTCGCTGGCGCTGACGCTGAAGCTGAAGAAGGACCTGCCCCTGGCCAAGATCGAATCCCTCATCCAGGGCGGCAACCCCTGGGTCAAGTTCGTCGCCAATGAGCGCGCGCTCACGGTGAAGGAGCTGACGCCCGCCTCCATCACCGGCGGCCTGCAGGTCGGCGTGGGCCGCGTGCGCAAGCTCAACATGGGGCCCGAATACGTCTCGGCCTTCGTGATCGGCGACCAGCTGCTGTGGGGTGCGGCCGAGCCGCTGCGCCGCATGCTGCGCATCCTGCTCCAGGCCTGAGACCTCCCGGCAAGTCGGGGCGGCGGGGGCGCCCTGCCTCGCCTTGTCAGTACAAACTGTTGCTGATATGGTGCTTTTCGCACCCGCTCCGGGGCAGCCGCCGGCCCACCCTGGAGCGCACGAATCCCAGCCTCCTCCTCACCTCCCATGCCCCCTCCCGCCCCCACGCAACGCTGGACCCTCCCTGCGCTGGCCGCAGCCGCCGTCCTGTCGACAGGCCTGTACAGCGCCGACGCCAGCGCCCTGGCCCTTGGGCGCGTGACCGTGCAGTCGGCCCTGGGCGAGCCGCTGCGCGCCGAGATCGAGCTGCCTCAGATCACGGCGGCCGAGGCCGAGTCGCTGCGCGTGGCACCCGCAAGCCCGGAGATGTTCCGCGCCCAGGGCGTGGACTATGCCGCCGCGGTGCACGGCGTGCAGGTGCAGCTGCAGCGCCGCGGCGACGGCTCCATGGTGCTGCGCCTGCGCAGCGAGCGGCCCATCAACGAGCCTTTCCTGGACCTGGTCATCGATGCGGGCTGGAACGCCGGCCACATCGTGCGCACCTACACCCTGCTGTTCGACCCACCGGCGCTGCGCCAGCCACCGGCCGCAGTTGCAGCCGCGCCACAGGTCGCTCCCCCGGCCGCGCGGCCGCGCACCGCGCCAGAAGCTGCGCCCGCTCCGCGCCCGGCCCGTGCCGCGGCCTCCGCAGCCGCCCCGCCGGGCGGCGAGGTGACGGTGCGCAGCGGCGACACGGCCGGGCAGATCGCCCAGGCGCGCCGGCCCGCCGGCATCTCGCTGGACCAGATGCTGGTTGCCCTGGCGCGCGCCAACCCCGAAGCCTTCGTGCAGGGCAACGTCAACCGCCTGCGCGCCGGCGCGGTGCTGCAGATGCCCAGCGAGTCCGAAGCGCTCGCTACCCCGGCGCCCGAGGCGCGGCGCATCATTGCCGCGCAGAGCCGCGACTTCAACGAATATCGTCGCCGCCTGGCCCGGGCCGCGCCCGCCACCCGGACCGCCACCCCCGAGCGTTCGGCCAGCGGCAGCGTGGCCCAGGCCGAGGTGCGCGACCGCCCGGGCGCCGAGGCCAGCCCCGACCGGCTGACCCTGGCCAAGAACGGCGCGGGCGCCAGCCAGGCCGAGGAGCAGCTGGCGCGCGAGAAGCAGGCCGACCAGGACGCGGCCCGCGTGGCCGAACTGTCGCGCAACATCGCCGAGCTGAACCAGCTGGGCGGCTCCTCCGGCACGGCCGCCCCTGCCGCGCCCGCCCCGGTGCAGCCGGCTGGAGAAACCACGCCCGCTCCGGACAGTGCCTCCCCCGGCGCCATCGCTCTCCCGGCGGATGCTGCCCCTCTCGGCGACCTCGCAGGCACTCAGCCCCCGGCAACTGGCGCAGACACGCCCGGGCCGGCCGTGCCGGGGCCTGCCGCGCCCGTAGCGCCAGCGGCGCCCGCCGCCACGCCGCCGGTGGCGGCCCCCAGCTTCTTCGGCACCCTGATGGAGGAGCCGCTCATGCCCGCGGCGGGGCTAGCCATCATCCTGCTGCTGCTCGGCTACGGCGGCTGGCGCGCGGTGCAAAAACGCCGCAGCCAGGAGGAGGAAGTGGACAGCGCCTTCCTGGAGAACCCGCTGCAGCCCGACTCCTTCTTCGGCAGCAGCGGCGGCCAGCGGGTGGACACGGCGCAGGACGACGCGGCCGCTTCCGCCTACTCGCCCAGCCAGCTCGATGCGGGCGATGCCGACCCGGTGGCCGAGGCCGACGTCTATCTGGCCTATGGCCGCGATGCGCAGGCCGAAGAAATTCTCAAGGAAGCGCAACGCCACCAGCCCGAGCGCGCGGCCATCCCCGCCAAGCTGGCAGAGATCCATGCGCGGCGGCACGACCGCCGGGCCCTGGAGGCTGCCGCCCGCAGGGTGCACGAGCTGACCAGTGGCCAGGGCGAGGAGTGGGCCCGCGTGGCCGAGCTTGGCCGCGAGGCGGACCCGGCCAACCCCCTCTACCAGGCGGCGCAACCGGCGCCGCTGGGCGCAGCCGCGGCCCTGGCGGCGGGCTCTGCCCTGGTTGCTGGCACCGATGTTGGCAATCCCGAGCCCGCCGGGCCGGACGCCGACCTCGACATCGACCTGGAGCCCGGCCCGGCCCTGCCCGAACTGGACCTGGACCTGGATTTCGACCTCGACCTGCAGCCACCTGCACCCGCCCCGCAGCCCAGCACTTTTGCTGCCGCCGCGGCCGCGGCCAGCGCGGAACTGGCCGCCCAGGAGGCCGCGGCCGAGGCGTCGGAGCGCCCGGCGCCCGCGCCCGAGCCGGTGGCGGAGCCGCAGCGCGTCTCCGAGCCGGCAGCAGAGCCCGTGCCAGAGCCCGTCCAGGCGCCCGAGGTCGAAACCATCGACCTGGAGCTGCCCGCAGACGCGGACGGCGCCGCCGACGGCGAACCGCAGGCCGCCCCGGACGGCGACCCCCTGGCGCTGGAGTTTCCCGACCTCGACCTCGACCTGAACCTGGAGCCGCCTGCCCCGCAGCCCGCCGCGGGCAGCGCCAGCACCGATGCGCTGGATTTCGACCTGGGGGATTTCGCGCTCGACCTGGGAGACAGCCCCGCCAGCGCAACACCCTCCGCGCCCAGCGGCCCCGCGCAGGCCGCGCAGCCGCACGCTGCGGGCGACCTGCTGCCCGAAGACCCGCTGGCCACCAAGCTGGCGCTGGCCGAGGAGTTCCGCGCCATCGGCGACGACGAGGGGGCCCGCACCCTGATCGAGGAAGTCGTCGCCGAAGCCACCGGCGACGTGCGCGCACGCGCCGAGCGCCTGCTGCAAGAGCTTTCCTGATGGCGCCTCGGGTTTGCAAGAGCGTGGCGCTGCCATGAGGATGGCCCTGGGCGTCAGCTACGGCGGCACGGCCTACAGCGGCTGGCAAAGCCAGCCCGGCGGCAACACCGTGCAGGACCGGCTGGAGGCGGCGCTCGAGCGTTTCGCCACCGTCCCCGTCTCCACGGTCTGCGCCGGCCGCACCGACGCCGGCGTGCATGGGCTGATGCAGGTGGTGCACTTCGACACCTCGCTCGAGCGCGCGCCGTTCTCCTGGGTGCGCGGCACCAACACCTTCCTGCCGCCGGACATCGCCGTGCAGTGGGCCCAGCCCGTGCCCGACAGCTTCCACTCCCGCGCCTGCGCCGTGGGCCGCCGTTATGCCTATGTGCTGCTGCAGTCGCCCGTGCGGCCCAGCATTGAGGCCGCGCGCGTGGGCTGGGTCTGGCGACCGCTCGACGAAGACGCGATGCGCGAGGCCATCGAACACCTGCTGGGCGAGCATGATTTCAGCTCGTTTCGCGCCTCGGGCTGCCAGGCCCGCACGCCCGTCAAGACGCTGCGGCGCATCGACATCACACGGCGCGGGCCACCGGCGGGCGCCGGTGGCCCGCACGGCGCGGCCAGCTGCTACTGGCGCTTCGACTTCGAGGGCGACGCCTTCTTGCACCACATGATCCGCAACATCATGGGCTCTGTCGTCGCCGTCGGCCAGGGCCTGCGCCCGCCCGCGTGGATGGGCGAGGTGCTGCGGGCGCGCTCGCGCGAGGCCGCCGCGCCCACCTTCTCGCCCGACGGGCTGTACTTCCTCGGGCCGCAATACGACCCCATCTGGGGCCTGCCCGAGCGCACGGCTGGCTACGATCTGTTGCCATGAACGGCCCCGCCACCCCCGACCCGATCGCCGCCTGTACGCCGCGCACCCGCATCAAGATCTGCGGCCTGACCCGCGAGCAGGACGTGGACGCCGCCGTGGCCCTTGGCGCCGACGCCGTGGGCTTCGTGCTCTACCCGAAGAGTCCGCGCGCCGTGACCGCCCTCCGCGCCGCCGAGCTGGCCCGGCGCCTGCCGCCCTTCGTCACCCCGGTGCTGCTGTTCGTCAATGCCCCCGCTACCGAAGTGATAGCTGCATGTCAAGGCGTGCCGGGGGCTTGGGCCCAGTTTCATGGGGATGAATCGCCCCAGGACTGTCTGGACGCCACCGACGGCGGGCGCACGCCCTTCCTGCGTGCGGCGCGCATTCCCCTGGGCGACGACGCGGCGCGGTTCGACCTCATAGAATATGCCCGGCAACACTCCCGCGCCCGCGCCATCCTGCTCGACGCCCTGGTCGAAGGCTATGGCGGGGGCGGCAAGGCTCTCTCTTGGTCACAGCTTCCACCCGCCGCCGGCGGTCCCCTCGTCTTGTCTGGTGGGCTCACGCCTGCAAACGTGAGCGATGGCATCGCGCAGCTGCGCGGGCGCTGCAGCGCGCTCGCGGTTGACGTCAGCTCCGGCGTGGAAGCCACCGGCCCCGAGGGCCAGGCCTGCAAGGGCATCAAGGACGCCGGCAAGATCCAACGCTTCATCGCCGCGGTGCGCGCGGCCGATGCGGCCTCTGTCCCCTCTTCTCTGTAAATGTCCGCATACCAACAACCCGACGCATCCGGCCACTTCGGCCCCTATGGCGGCAGCTTCGTGAGCGAGACGCTCACGCACGCCATCCAGGAGCTGCGCAGCGCCTATGCGCGCTACCAGCACGACCCCGAGTTCCAGGCGGAATTCCAGCGCGAACTCGCGCACTACGTGGGCCGGCCCTCACCCGTCTACCACGCCGCGCGCACCAGCCGTGAGCTCGGCGGCGCGCAGATCTACCTGAAGCGCGAGGACCTCAACCACACCGGCGCGCACAAGATCAACAACGTCATCGGCCAGGCCATGCTGGCGCGCCGCATGGGCAAGCCGCGCATCATCGCCGAGACCGGCGCGGGCCAGCACGGCGTGGCCACGGCCACCATCTGCGCGCGCTATGGCCTGGAATGCATCATCTACATGGGTGCCGAGGACGTGCGCCGCCAGAGCCCCAACGTCTATCGCATGAAGCTGCTGGGCGCCACCGTGGTACCCGTGGAGTCGGGCAGCAGGACGCTCAAGGACGCGCTCAACGAGGCCATGCGCGACTGGGTGGCCAACGTCGAGAACACCTTCTACATCATCGGCACCGTGGCCGGCCCCCACCCCTATCCCATGATGGTGCGCGACTTCCAGAGCGTGATCGGCCAGGAATGCCTGGTGCAGATGCCCGAGCTGCTGGCCCGCCAGGGTAGCGCTGCCGAGCAGCCCGATGCGGTCATCGCCTGCGTGGGCGGCGGCAGCAACGCCATGGGCATCTTCCACCCCTACATCCCGCACGCGGCCACGCGCCTGATCGGCGTGGAAGCGGCTGGCGAAGGCCTGGAGTCGGGCCGGCACTCGGCCAGCCTGCAGCGCGGCTCCTCGGGTGTGCTGCACGGCAACCGCACCTTCATCCTGCAGGACGAGAACGGCCAGATCACCGAGACGCACAGCATCAGCGCCGGGCTGGACTACCCCGGCGTCGGCCCCGAGCACGCCTGGCTGCAGGAAATCAGGCGTGCCGAGTACGTCGGCATCACGGACCAGGAGGCGCTGGACGCCTTCCACCACCTGTGCCGCACCGAGGGCATCATCCCGGCGCTGGAGTCGAGCCACGCCTTTGCCTACGCCATGAAGCTTGCCCCGACCATGGCGCCCAGCCAATCCATCCTGGTCAACCTGTCGGGCCGGGGTGACAAGGACATTGGCACCGTGGCCGACCTGTCGGGCGTCGACTTCAGCGAGCGGCCCAGCACGCGCGGCATCGCCGTCAAGGGAGCCAGGGAATGAGCCGCATCCAGGCCACTTTCGATGCGCTGCAGGCCGCCGGCCGCACCGCGCTGATTCCCTATGTCACCGCGGGCTTCCCGTTCGCCGACATCACGCCGGCGCTGATGCACGGCATGGTCGAGGCGGGCGTGGACGTCATCGAGCTGGGCGTGCCGTTTTCCGACCCCATGGCCGATGGCCCGGTCATCCAGAAGGCCGGCGAGAAAGCCCTGTCACTGGGCGTGGGCCTGGCCCAGGTGCTGGAGATGGTGCGCATCTTCCGCCAGCGCAACAAGACCACGCCCGTGGTGCTCATGGGCTATGCCAACCCGGTCGAGCGCTACGAGCAGCAGCACGGCAAGGGCGCGTTCGCGCGCCATGCGCAGGACGCCGGCGTCGACGGTCTGCTGATCGTCGATTACCCGCCCGAGGAGTGCGTGGAGTTCGCCGCCGAGCTGCGTGCGCACGGCATCGACATGATCTTCCTGCTCGCCCCCACCTCCACGCCCGAGCGCATGGCCCAGGTGGCGCGGGTGGCCAGCGGCTACGTCTATTACGTCTCGCTCAAGGGCGTGACGGGCTCGGCGGCGCTGGACACTGCCGAGGTGGCGGCCATGCTGCCGCGCATCCGCGAGCATGTGAAGATTCCCGTGGGCGTGGGCTTTGGCATCCGCGACGCGGCCACGGCCCAGGCCGTCGGCCAGGTCGCCGACGCCGTGGTCATCGGCAGCCGCATCATCGGCCTCATCGACGGCCAGCCGCACGAGCGCGTGGTCGGCATCACTGTGGACTTCCTGCGCCAGGTGCGCAAGGCCCTCGATACCCCAAGCGACGACATCAAGAGGTAACCCAGCAATGTCCTGGCTCGAAAAACTCCTGCCCTCCAAGATCCAGCAGACCGACCCGGCCGAGCGCCGGCAGATGCCCGAAGGGCTGTGGATCAAGTGCCCCAGCTGCGAGACGGTGCTCTACAAGAACGACCTGGAGGCCAACCAGAACGTCTGCCCGACCTGCGGCCACCACCACCGCATCGGCGCGCGCGCACGCCTGAACGCCTTTCTCGACGGCGAGGGCCGCTACGAGATCGGCCAGGAGGTCCTGCCCGTCGATGCGCTGAAGTTCAAGGACAGTCGCAAATACCCCGAGCGCCTCAAGGAGGCGCTGGAGAACACCGGCGAAACCGACGCCCTGGTCGTCATGGGCGGCTCGGTCAAGGGCGTGGAGCTGGTGGTCGCGGCGTTCGAGTTCGACTTCATGGGCGGCTCCATGGGCTCGGTGGTGGGCGAGCGCTTCGTGCGCGGCGTGGAGGCGGCCATCGAGCAAAAGGTGCCCTTCCTGTGCTTCACCGCCACGGGCGGCGCGCGCATGCAGGAGGGTCTGCTGTCGCTCATGCAGATGGCCAAGACGAACGCCGCGCTCACGCGCCTGGCAAAAAAGGGCCTGCCCTACATCAGCGTGCTCACCGACCCGACCATGGGCGGCGTCTCGGCCGGCTTTGCCTTCGTGGGCGACATCGTGATCGCCGAGCCCAAGGCCCTGATCGGCTTTGCCGGGCCGCGCGTGATCGAGTCCACCGTGCGCGTGACGCTGCCCGAGGGCTTCCAGCGCGCCGAGTTCCTGCAGACCAAGGGCGCGGTGGACATGATCGTGGACCGCCGCGAGCTGCCGGCCACCGTGGCCCGGTGCCTGGCCATGCTGCAGCGCCTGCCCGCCGAGGCCGTCGCCTGAAAAACATCTAAAAACATAGCTGCACCACGTTGACTGACAAGGGTTTGAGCGGAAAAACGCTCAAACCCTTTTTTCGTTCAGGCCGCCGCCTTGACCTGGGCGCAGTCCGCGCTCGCATCCTGGGGGCCGCGAGCGGCTGCGTGCAGCGCCGGCGCCTCGGCCTGCGGCTCCAGGCGGAAGTCGGCCGCGCGGTGCAGCTTCCAGCCACCGTCGCCCGTCAGCTGCAGCACATGCGTGTGATAGGCCAGCACGGCGGGGCGATGGGCCACGCTGACCAGGGTCGCGCCCCGGGCCAGCAGGCGCTGGTACAGGTGTGCTTCGTTGGCGGCGTCGAGGGCGCTGGTGGACTCGTCCAGGATCACGAAGCGCGGGCCTGCGATCAGTACCCGCGCAAACGCCAGGCGCTGCTGCTCGCCCAGCGACAGGATCTGGCTCCAGTCCACCTCCGAGTCCAGCCCTTCGCCGCGCTTGGCCAGCTCGGATAGGTGCACGTCGGCCAGCGCCTGGAGCAGCAGCTCGTCATCGACCTCGCGGTCGAGCTGCGGATACAGCAGCTGGGCGCGCAGGCTGCCGATCTGCATGTAGGGGCGCTGCGGCAGGAACAGGCTCTCGGCCGCGGGCGGGCGCTGGATGCTGCCCTGGCCCGAGCGCCACAGCCCGGCAATGGCGCGCAACAGCGAACTCTTGCCGCAGCCGCTCTCGCCCACGATGAGCAGCGCATCGCCGCTGTGCAGCGTCAGGCTCAGGTCGCGCACCAGCAGGCGTGAGAAGTCGGGCGTGTGCAGGGTGACCGAGCGCAGCGACAGTCGCTCGGACTCCGAACTGCGGATGACCCCGTCCTGGCGCCGCGGGCGCAGCGCGATGACCTCGGCACGGGCGCCCGCCGGCGTCCCGGCTTCGCGCTCGCCGCTGGCCTCGTCGGTCTCGCCCGGGCGCGGCGGCAACGCCGCCATCAATGCGTGGATGCGCTCGATGCCGGCGGTGAAGCGGCTCAGGCTCTCGAAATTGTCGACGATGAGCGAGACGGCGCCAAGCACCGCCAGGAAGGCCCCGGCCGCCTTGATGGCCTCGCCCACCTCCAGCTGGCCCGATAGCACCAGGTCGGCGATCAGCACGTTGGGCAGCAAGATGGCCAGCTGGTTGTAGGCCTGCTGGAAGAAGTTCAGGTTGAACTGCTTCTTCAGCAGCTGCTGGGTGTTGTGAAAAGCCTTGGCGAAACGGCCGCGCACTTGGCGCAGCTCGGCCTTCTCGCCCCGGTGGAAGGCGATCGACTCGGCGTTCTCGCGCACCCGCACCAGGCTGAAGCGGAAGTCCGCCTCACGGCGCAGCTGGAAGAAGTTGAGCCGCATGAGCGGCGCGCCAAACACCTTCACCGTGACCCAGGTGCCCAGGAGGGTGTAGGCCAGCAGCACATAGACCAGCAGGTGCGAGATGTTCCACAGCACCCAGCTGAAGGCCAGCAGCTGCATCAGCGAGCCAATGGCGATCAGCAGGAAGTACAGCGAACGTGCGGTGAAGTTGTTGACGTCCTCGGCGATGCGCTGGTCCGGGTTGTCCAGGGTGCCTCCGCGCTGCGTCAGCTCGTAGAAGCGCCGGTTGTGGAAGTAGCGCGCCAGCAGGCGGTGCGACAGCCAGCGCCGCCAATGGTTGCCCAGGGTGTCGCGCACATACCAGTACAGCGCCCGCACCGGCACGAACACCCCGGCCAGCAGCAGCAGCCAGAGCATGGCCTGCCAGAAGCGGTCGCGGTCCTGCAGCGACAGGGCCGAGGTCATCTCGCCCGCCTCGTTGTTGATCAGCACGGCCATCTGCGTCTCGGCCAGCAGCATGACCACCAGGCCCAGCAGAAAGGCCCAGGCCTTGGCACGCTCGCCCTCGCGCCAGTAGGGCGAGGCGATGGCCCAGAAGCGCCGCCACAGGCGCGCGGAGAGGAAATTGAAACGCTCCAGCCCTGCTGGATCGTCTGCCGCGCCGTCCTGCGGCCCCTCGTGTGTCCCCGGATTTGTTGAGTTCTTCATTTGGCCGTTACCCAGCGGCCCGGGGCACCCCCGATAAATGAAGCCCCCGGCCTGCCGCGCAGGCTACGTGAAGGCTCCGTGGGGCCTTGTAAGACGGCAGGCAAGGGCTGACGTAGGCAGGCCGCGCGGCCTGCGCACGGGCGGCCCGGGTGTGCCCTACAGCGCCATCGCGCCGGCCTGCAGGTGTCCCAGCACCATCAGGGCCACCTGCAGCAGCACCAGCAGCACCAGCGGAGACAGGTCCAGCCCGCCGACCAGCGGAACGACGCGCTGGATGGGCGCCAGCAGCGGCTGGCACAGCCGCGTGACCAAGTCGCCCACGGGCGAGCGCGCCTGCACCCAGGACAGCACGACATGCACCAGCACCAAGCCGATCAGCCCTGACAGCGCCACCCGGGCCGTGCCGAACAGCGCCATCCAGGGCGTCCAGGCCAGCCCCGCGCCGCCGGTCAGCAAGAGCGCCAGCAGCAGGTATTGCGCCAGCTGCAACAGCAGCGCGGCGGCCAGGCTCGCCAGGTCCCAGCGCCCGGCCGGCGGCACCACCTTGCGCAGCGGCAGCACCAGCCAGTCGGTCAGGGCGAACACCAGCCGGCCCACGGGGTTGGAGAAGGGAATGTGCTGCAGCTGCATGTAGAGCCGCAGCAGGCTGGCGCCGGTGAGCACGCCGCTCACCACGTCGAGGAGAAAGCTAACGATCTGGAGCAGCAGCATGGTCGGGGGGTCGGGAGTTGCGCCCTGATGATAGCCACCCTGCCCCGCCCACTAGAATCGACGGTTCCCTGCAGCGTGCCGGCGCCCCATTTCATGCGCGGTCGGCCCGCCGCCCTGCCGTATTTCTGACCGAACGCCTTTTGCATGTCCTCCGACCAGCCCAGCCACGCCCCCACGCCCGCGGATGAAAACCAGCTCATTGCCGAGCGCCGCGAAAAACTGCGGGAGCTGCGCGAGCGCCAGGCGCGTGGCGAGGCCGTGGCCTTTCCCAACGACTTCAAGCCCACGCACCACGTGGCCGACCTGCAGACCGCCCACGGCGCCGCCGAGGCCGAGGCCCTGGAAGGCCAGGCCATCGCCGTGCGCGTGGCCGGCCGCATGATGCTCAAGCGCGTCATGGGCAAGGCGAGCTTTGCCACGCTGCAGGACGGCTCGCTCGGCGAGACCGGCGGCCGCATCCAGCTCTACATCACGCGCGACGCTGTGGGCGAGGGTGTCTATGGCGATTTCAAGCGCTGGGACCTGGGCGACATCCTGGCCGCAAGCGGCACGCTGATGAAGACCCGCACGGGCGAGCTGTCGATCAAGGTCACCGAGTTGCGCCTGCTCACCAAGAGCCTGCGGCCCATGCCCGACAAGTTCCACGGCGTGGCCGACCAGGAGGTCAAATACCGCCAGCGCTACATCGACCTGATGACCGACGAGGCCGCGCGCCGGCGCTTCATGGCGCGCAGCCAGGCGATCAGTGGCATCCGCGCCTTCATGGTCGGGCACGGCTTTCTGGAGGTGGAGACGCCCATGCTCCACCCCATCCCCGGCGGCGCCAACGCCCGGCCGTTCGTCACGCACCACAACGCGCTCGACCAGGAGATGTTCCTGCGCATCGCGCCCGAGCTGTACCTGAAGCGTCTGGTGGTGGGCGGCTTCGAGCGCGTGTTCGAGATCAACCGCAACTTCCGCAATGAAGGCATCTCGGTACGCCACAACCCCGAGTTCACCATGATGGAGTTCTACGCGGCCTACTGGAACTACCGCGACCTGATGGACTTCACCGAGGAGCTGATCCGCGATGCCGCGCGCAAGGCTGCCGGCGGCCTGCAGCTGAGCTACGGCGGGCGCGAAGTGGACCTGGCCGCGCCCTTTGCCCGCATGACCATCCGCGAGGCCATCGTGGCGCACACCGACGCGGGCGAGCGGGTGGACGATGCCGGCTGGCTCATCGGCGCGCTCAGGAAGCTCGGCCTGAACGAGGAGAAGGACCGCCTGGCCACGCGCTCGCTGGCCGCCCTGCAGGTGCTCTACTTCGAGGAGGCGGTGGAGGACAAGCTCTGGCAGCCCACCTTCATCATGGAGCACCCCACCGAGATCTCGCCCCTGGCGCGCGCCAACGACGAGCGCCCCGAGGTCACCGAGCGCTTCGAGCTCTACATCACCGGACGCGAGATGGCCAACGGCTTCTCCGAGCTCAACGACGCCGAGGACCAGGTGGCGCGCTTCAACGCCCAGGTAGCCGCCAAGGACAGCGGCGACGACGAGGCCATGTTCTTCGACCACGACTTCGTGCGTGCGCTCGAGCATGGCCTGCCGCCCACCGGAGGCTGCGGCATCGGCATCGACCGGCTGATGATGCTGCTCACGGACAGCGCAAGCATCCGCGACGTGATCCTGTTTCCCGCGCTGCGCCGCGAGCAGTAAGGCCCACGTCCCGAAGGGCGCATCCGCCCCTCGCGCGCCACCCTGCCCCTTGAGTCCCACGCCCATGACACAGACCGCTGACGCCCCAGCCCCAGCCCCCGCCAAGCCCGCCGTGGAGCACGAGCCGTTCTGCGTGCTGGTGGTGGAAGACCAGGCGGCGCTGCGTGCCTGCTTGGCGGCCGAGATACAACAGGCCGGCGCCACCGAAGTGCTGCAGGCCGCTGGCGCCGACGCCGCGCTGCAGCTGTTCCGGCTGCGCCGCCCCGACATGGTGCTGCTGGACATCCGCCTGCCCGGCGGCCACGACGGCTACTGGGTCGCGCAGCGCCTGCGCGAGGCCGAGCCGGGCGGCTGGACACCCATCATTTTCTTGTCGGGGCTGGACGGCGAGTTGGACGTCTGGCGCGGCATCGAGGCCGGGGGCGACGACTACCTGGTCAAGCCCGTCAAGCCCATCGTGCTGGCGGCCAAGGTGCGCGCCATGCGCCGGCTGCGCGACATGCGCCGGCGCCTGGTGGAGCTGACCGAGGAGCTGCACCTGGCCAACCAGCGCCTCAACGAGATGGTCGAGGTGGACCCGCTCACGGGCCTGGTGAACCGGCGCGGCTTCGACCGCATCCTGCACGGCGAGATCCTGGTGGCGCGGCGCGAGCGCACGCCGCTCACGCTCATGCTGTGCGACCTGGATCACTTCAAGCGCTACAACGACAGCGCCGGCCACGTGCAGGGCGATGCCTGCCTGAAGGCCGTCAGCCGGGTGCTGCGCGACGTCTGCGTGCGCCCGCGCGACGTGGCGGCGCGCTATGGCGGCGAGGAGTTCGCACTGATCCTGCCCAACACGCCGCGCTCGGGCGCCATGACCTTCGCCCGGGCCCTGGGCAGCCTGCTCAAGACCCGCGCCCTGCCCCATCCCGACTCGCCCCAGGGCGCAGTGCTCACGCTCTCGGGCGGTATCACCACCTGCGTGCCCGACGCCGAGACCAGCGCCGAGGGCATGCTCATGCGCGCCGACGAGGCGCTGTACGCCGCCAAGGCCCAGGGGCGCAACCGCTTCTTCAGCTTCGAGATGCAGATGGACACCATCGAGCAACGCCACCCCTGACGACGCCGACATGCATGCGCGCCTGAAAATCTACCTGCCTCTCTGGATGCACGACTGGCTCGACCTGATCGTGCCGCTGCTGCAGATCGCACTCATCGTCTTTGCTGCCGTGCTGCTGCACCGCCTGCTGCAGCGCATCTTCCGCCGCGCCAGCGACCGCTACCAGTTCCCGCACGAATTGCTCAAGCCGGTGCGTGCCGTGGTGCGCTGGCTGGTCATCAGCGGCGCGGTCCTGCTGGTGCTGGAGCGCCTGGGCGTGTCCGCCAGCGTGCTTTGGACCGCCTTCACCGGCTTCGCCACGGTGGGCGCGGTGGCCTTCTTTGCCGCCTGGAGCGTGCTGTCCAACCTGTTCTGCGCACTGCTGATCGTGAGCGTCGGGCCTTTCCGCGTGGGCGACCACATCGAGATCCTGGACAGCGGCGACAAGCCCGGCGCGCTGGGCCGCGTGGTGGACATCAACCTGCTCTACACCACGCTGGAGGACGCCACCGCGCCCGAGCCCGGCACGTTGCTGCAGATCCCCAACTCCATGATCTTCCAGCGCGTGGTGCGCCGCTGGCGCGCGGGCATGCCTGTGCCGCCCGAGCGCTTGGTGCCGCCGCCGGACGTCCTGTCGCCTCAGGGCCGGCACGAGGTGTCCAGCCTGCTGTAACAAAAAGCGCCCTCTACCCTATTTTTCCAGCGCCGCGCCACCCTCGAAAACCCTGTTGTCAGCCGCCTGCCAGCGGCTAAGCTGGCGGCCCACGCCGCAGGCCCCACCAGGGGCCTGTCCCTTTTTCGCTTTTTTGTCGTCCGAGAACCCTCATGAGCATTTCATTTCGCATGCACACCGTCGTGGCAGCCCTGGGCCTGACCGGCGCTGCTCTCCTGATGCCCGCGCACGCGCAGGTCAAGATCGCCATGGTCATGCCGACCACGGGGCCGCTGACCCAGTACGGCGACATGATCAAGGAAGGCGTGAGCACCGCCGTGGAGATGGCCAATGCGGCTGGCGGCGTGGGCGGCAAGAAGATCGAGCTGGTCTCCATCGACGACGCATGCGAGCCCAAGCAGGGCCCGGTGGCCGCCAACCGCGTAGTCAACGCCAAGATCGGGTACGTGGTCGGCCCGGTGTGCTCGGGCGCCGCCATCGCTGCCGCCCCCATCTACAACAACGAAGGCGTGGTGGTGATCACTCCATCGGCCACGTCGCCCGCACTCACCGACGGCAAGAACTACCACTTCATCTTCCGCACCATCGGCCGCGACGACCAGCAGGGCCCCTCGGCCGCCAAGTTCATCATCGAGAAAGTGAAGCCCAAGAAGGTCGCCATCCTGCACGACAAGCAGTCCTACGGCCAGGGCATCGCCGCCTCGGTGCAGAACGACCTGAAAAAGGCCAACGTGCCGGTGGCGCTGTTCGAGGGCATCAACGCCGGCGACAGCGACTACTCCGCCGTCATCACCAAGCTCAAGAGCGCGGGCGTGGACTTCGTCTACTACGGCGGCTACCACCCCGAAATGGGCCTGCTGCTGCGCCAGGCCAGCGAGCAGGGCCTCAAAGTGCGCATGATGGGTCCCGAGGGCGTGGGCAACCCCGAGGTGAACGCCATCGCCGGCAATGCCGTCGAAGGCATGCTGGTGACGCTGCCGGCCGACTTCTCGGCCAACCCGAAGAACGCCGCCGTGGTCACCGCTTTCAAGGACAAGAAACGCAATGCCTCGGGCGCGTTCCAACTGACCTCGTTCGCCGCCACGCAGGCGCTCCTGGAGAGCATCAAGGCCGTGGGCGACAACCCCGCCAAGGTGGCCGACCACCTGCACAAGAGCACCATCGAGACGGTGCTGGGCCCCATCTCCTGGAACAAGCAGGGCGACCTGAACGCCTTCGACTTCCAGGTCTTCGAGTGGCACAAGGACGGCAGCAAGACCCCGGCTGCCAAGTAATCCGCCTGACTCCCCCGCCCGGCGGGCGCCCTGCAAGAAGGCGCCCGCCGGGCCTGAATGCATTCGAGCCCCCCGGGGCTCTTTTTTCGATTGAGGAGGGCGGCATACCATGTCCGATCTCTTGCCCCAGCTGATACAGCAGCTGTTCAACGGTCTGTCCCTGGGCGCCATCTACGCCCTGATCGCCATCGGCTACACCATGGTCTACGGCATCATCGGGATGATCAACTTCGCCCACGGCGAGATCTACATGATCGGCGCCTACATCGGCCTGGTGACGCTGTCGGCCATCGGCATGCAGAGCGGCCTGCCGGTGTGGGCCATCATCTCCATCATGCTCATCGTGTCGGTGGTCATCACCGGCGTCTACGGCCTTGTCGTGGAGCAGGTGGCCTACAAGCCGCTGCGCGGCAGCCCGCGCCTGGTGGCGCTGATCTCGGCCATCGGCATGTCGATCTTCCTGCAGAACTGGGTAGCGCTCGGCCAGGGCGCGCGCGACATGGCCGTGCCCTCGCTCATCCCGGGTGCGCTGCGCTTTGGCGGCGGCGACGGCGGCTTCGAGATCTTCGTGCCCTACTCGCGCATCCTGATCATCGTCGTGGCCGTGGCGCTGATGCTGCTGCTCACCGTCTACATCAAGCATTCGCGCATGGGCCGGGCCTCGCGCGCCTGCTCGCAGGACATGCACATGGCCGGCCTGCTGGGCATCGACACCAACCGGGTCATCTCCTTCACCTTCATCCTGGGCGCCATGCTGGCCGCCGTGGGTGGCGTGCTGATTGCCCTGGCGGTGGGCAAGCTCAACCCCTTCATCGGCTTCCTGGCCGGCATCAAGGCCTTCACGGCCGCGGTGCTGGGGGGCATCGGCTCCATTCCGGGCGCCATGCTGGGCGGAGTGGTCCTCGGCGTGGCCGAGACCTTCGCCGCCGCCTACATCTCCTCGGAGTACAAGGACATCGTGGCCTTCAGCCTGCTGGTGCTGATCCTGCTGTTCCGCCCCACGGGCCTCCTGGGCAAGCCGGAAGTGGAGAAGGTGTGATGACGACCATGCAACCGCAAGCCATGCGCCTTTCCTCCAACCTGCGCCACGCCGTCGTCTCCACGGTACTCGCCGCCATCGTGGTGCTGCCCATCTTCACGCTGCATCTGGAGCGCGCCGGCGCGCGCACCGTCATCGTGCCCGAGTGGCGCACCCTGCTGTGGGGCTGCTTGGCCGTCTTCCTGGTGCAGCTGCTGCGCCCGCTGCTCCTGCCCCGCCTGCCGCGTCTGGCCCTGCCGCGCCTGCCGGCGCTGGCGCCCGCGCAGCACAAGGGGCTGCTGCTGGCCGCGCTGATGATCGCCGTGATCTGGCCGTTCTTCGCCGGCCGCAACGCGGTGGACATCGCCACGCTGGCCATGATCTACGTGATGCTGGGCCTGGGGCTGAACGTGGTGGTGGGCTTTGCCGGCCTGCTGGACCTGGGGTTCGTGGGTTTCTACGCCGTGGGTGCCTACACCTTCGCCCTGCTCTACCACTGGGCCGGCTGGAGCTTCTGGCAGTCGCTGCCGCTGGCGGGCGCGGCGGCGGCGCTGTTCGGCTTCGTGCTGGGCTTTCCGGTGCTGCGCCTGCGCGGCGACTACCTGGCCATCGTCACCCTGGGGTTTGGCGAGATCATCCGCCTGCTGCTGGTCAACCTCACGGACTGGACCGGCGGGCCGGACGGCATCTCGGGGCTCCCGAAGCCCAGCGTGTTCGGCCTGGAGATGGCGCGCAGCCCGATGACCGAGGGCGGCACCACCTTCCACCAGTTCTTCGGGCTGGAGTTCAACTCCATGCACATGGTGATCTTCCTGTACCTGATGGCGCTCCTGCTGGCGCTGGTCACGCTGTTCATCAGCAACCGGCTGATCCGCATGCCCATCGGCCGCGCCTGGGAGGCGCTGCGCGAGGACGAGATCGCCTGCCGCTCGCTGGGCCTGAGCCCGATGAACATCAAGCTCTCAGCCTTCACGCTGGGCGCCATGTTCGCGGGCTTCGGCGGCGCCTTCTTCGCGGCACGCCAGGGCATCGTGAACCCTGAATCATTCACCTTCATCGAGTCGGCGCTGATCCTGGCCATCGTGGTGCTGGGCGGCATGGGCTCGCAGCTGGGCGTGATCGTCGCCGCCATCCTGCTCACCGTGCTGCCCGAGGTGGCGCGCGAGTTCTCCGAATACCGCATGCTGGTCTTCGGCCTGGTCATGATCGTGATGATGATCTGGCGCCCGCAGGGCCTCCTGCCCATGAAGCGCCACCATGTGGAGGTGCCAGCATGAGCGCCCCCCTGACAGCGACGGCAGCAGCGGCGCCCGGCACCGCGCCCCTCTTGCAGGTCAGCGACCTGTGCATGCGCTTCGGCGGCCTGCTGGCCGTGGACCACGTGGCCTTCGACGTGGCCCCGAAAGAAGTCTTCGCCATCATCGGCCCTAACGGCGCCGGCAAGACCACGGTGTTCAACTGCATTAGCGGCTTCTATCAGGCAAGCGGCGGGCAGATCCTGCTCGCCGGCCAGAGCATCGCCGGCCACAGCAGCCACCAGGTCGCCAACCAGGGCGTGGTGCGCACCTTCCAGAACGTGCGCCTCTTCAAGGCCATGACGGCGCTGGAGAACCTGCTGGTCGCCCAGCACCGCCAGTCGCGCGCGCCGCTCCTGGCCGGCATCTTCAACACCGCCAGCTACCGCAGGAGCGAGGCCGAGAAGATCGAGCGCGCCCTCAAGTGGCTCGACGTGATGGGCCTGCGCGAGTTCGCCAACCGCGAGGCCGGCAACCTGGCTTACGGCCACCAAAGGCGCCTGGAGATCGCGCGCTGCATGATCACCGGCCCGCGCCTGCTGATGCTCGACGAGCCCGCCGCCGGCCTGAACCCGCAGGAGAAGAAGGACCTGCAGCAGCTGATCGACCAGCTGCGGCGCGACTGGGGCGTCACCGTGTTGCTGATCGAGCACGACATGGGCCTGGTCATGGGCGTGTCCGAGCGCATCCTGGTCATGGAGTACGGCAAGCCCATCGCCCTGGGCGTGCCCGAGGCGATTCGCAACGACGAACGGGTCATCAAGGCCTACCTGGGAGAGGCTTGATGCAACACCCCCTGAGTCGCTTCGCGCTTTCCCCCTCTCTCGTAGCGTTGCACGCTGCGGCAGGGGGACGCAGCCGGTGCTGCGGGGCGGCCCTTGCCCGGCTGCCCGCGCAAGGGGCGCGCCCGCTGCCTGCCGCCTGGGTGATGCGCAGCATCGTGGAGAACTGAAATGGCAATGCTGCAAGTACGAAATCTGTGCACCCACTACGGCGCCATTTGCGCGGTGGACAACGCCAGCCTGCATGTGAACCAGGGCGAGATCGTCTCGCTGATCGGCTCCAACGGCGCGGGCAAGACCTCCCTGCTCATGACCGTCTGCGGCACGCCGCGCGCCAGCGGCGGCACGGTGCTGTTCGAGGGCGAGGACATCACCCAGGCGCCCACTCACCTGATCATGCGCAAGGGCATCGCCGTCTCGCCCGAGGGGCGGCGCGTGTTCCCCGCGCTCACGGTGGTCGAGAACCTGAAGATGGGCGGCTTCTTCCTGGACAAGGGCGAGATCGACGCGGGCATGGAGCACGTCTTCGACCTGTTCCCGCGCCTGAAGGACCGCGCCAGCCAGCGCGCCGGCACCATGAGCGGCGGCGAGCAGCAGATGCTGGCCATCGGCCGCGCCCTGATGAGCCGCCCGCGCCTGCTGCTCCTCGATGAGCCGACGCTGGGCCTGGCGCCACTCATCATTGCCCAGATCTTCGACATCATCCAGATGATCCGCAGCGAGGGCGTGACGGTCTTCCTGGTCGAGCAGAACGCCAATCGGGCGCTGGCGATTGCCGATCGCGGCTATGTGCTGGAGAACGGGCGCGTGGTGCTGGAGGACACGGGGGCGGCGTTGCTGGCGAATGCGGATGTGAGGAAGGCGTATCTGGGCGGGTGATCCGCACTCCCGGAAGCGAAGAAAGCGGCGCCAGGCCGCTTTCTTTTTGATAGCTTCCAGTCTTTTCTGGACAAGGGCTGGCGGCGGATTCGTCTCGCATTCTTTGTACCGCCGCCAGCGACTGCGTGGCCGCCCTCATACCCTCCAGGCAGCAGGCGACGGCAGGCGCTAGTCGCGCCGCCGCTCCTCGGCCGGCAGCACGACGAAGCCGCCCTCCTCCTGTACCGCCGTCTTGCGCTTTTGCCGCTGCTGCGCCGTGCCACCCGCGTCCAGCCGCACCGACAGCGCGGCCGTGCGCCCTTGCGCCTCGGTGAAGACATGCAGGTAATGCACGCCCGGGGCCAGCACCGTGACCGGCACCTGCACGCTGGCCCGGTGGCGCGCGTCAAGCGGCACCTGGGCGGGCGCGGCGGGCTCCACGCGCAGCGAGCCCTCTGTTTGGTAGCGCAGGCCCACCTGCTGCACGCCGGGCGCGCCTTGCAGCACAAGCTCCACCACCGTCTGTCCCAGCGGCAGGGGAGCCGCTGCCGGGACCCGCGCAGTGACCTGCACCAGCGCGCCGGGCTTGGCCCTGCGCGCCACGGGCGCGGCGCCGGGGGCAGCCTGCCCGGCAGCGGATTGCGCTGCTGCCGGGGGCACACCCTGCGGGCCGGCCGCCGGGTCGGCTCCGGCGCAGGCGGGCAGTGCCAGCAGCAGCGCCAGCGCAGCCGCAGCGGTGGGGAGGGCCACAGCGCGACGCGCGGTGTCTTGAGAGGCGGCGAAGGGTGACATGGCAGCAATCTCCGAAATCGGGGTCAGGACGCGCGGCGCCACTGCAGGCTCCAGCAGGTGGTCACGATGGGCGGAGCCCACAGCGAGTCCAGCGGTGTGTCGGTCAGCACGGCGGCCAGGGTGCCGGGCTCCAGCACATAGACCCCGCTGCCCGGGGTTTCCTCCTCCAGCTGGACGCCCTGGCGGTACACGGCAACGCTGGCCCGGTGGCGCGGCGGCACGCCGGCCTCGGGCCGCACCGTCAGCTGATAGCGGCCCGCCTGCGGAGCCTGCAGGCGCAGCAGGCGGGTCTGGCCGAGCTTGTTGTATTTGCCGTAGGCGTTGGACACGCAGGCCTGCCCCGGCGCTTCGCCGACGTCCTGATAGAGCGGCAGGCGCTGCGGCGGGTCGGGCAGCAGGTAGTCCACGCCGGTGCCCCAGGCGTCAAGCGGCCCCAGGGGCGGGGTGCCGATTTCCATCAGCAGCTGGCTGGCCTGCGCGGCGGTGGCCTGCGGCAGCCGCGGGCCCAGGCCCGAGGCGAAGGAGAACAGGCTGGTGAAGGCCGGTGTCTCGCGCTGTTCGTGGCGCATGGTGGCCACGGTGGCGCCAAAGCCTCCGGGCAGCTGCGCCAGCCGATAGACGAATTGCTGGATCGCGTTCTCGCTGTACCAGGAGCGGTCCTGCGGGTCCTCGGGCAGCTGGTCCACGCGCAGCTCCATGCTCTCGCTCTGGCGCGGGCCCGAGGTGTCGATGTAGCTGGGGTCGGCGCGCACGATGCCCGCCAGCGCATTGCCCCAGCCCTCGCCCCAGGCAACGCGCGGATCGAGCTGGTCTCCTCCCCCGTGGTCGCCACCGATGGAGTCCGAGCGCGACAGCCGGCCCTCGAAATAGTGGCCCCACTCGTGCACCACCACGCCGGTGTCGTACTCGTCGGTGTCCACGTCGGCCTTGCCCAGGATGTACAGCGCCTCGTCGTCCCAGTGGCTGGTACCGATGTCGCCATCGGCCTCCTCGCCCTCGGCGGGGCGGTTGTCCACGCTCCAGTAGATGTCCAGCGGCGGAAAGACCAGCGTCGGGTCTTCGGCCAGGAAGCGCTGCATGGCCGCGTAGGCCTGGTCCAGCACGGAAAACGGCGCGGCGGCGCGCACCGCGCCATAACGGCCCTGGCGCCAGCCCGAGGGGGCATGCAGGTCCAGCACGGCGCCGCGCTCGGGCATGGCCAGCGGCTGGCTGGTCAGTGCATAGACGGGCGCGGCGGCAGGGTCGACGCGGTAGGCGGGCGAAGTGTTGTCGCGCACCGCCACGTTCCACGCCCCGGCGCCGTGCTGCAGCAGCGACTGCACGCGCACGCGCACCGTGCGGCCGGCCGCCACGGGCAGCGTGTAGCTGCCGTCGGCGGCGGTGGTGCTGCGGGCCAGCACGCCACTGTCGTCAAAGGCCTCGACCACGGCGCCGCGCACGGGCAGCGCCCGGGTGTTGGCGTAGTCGAGCCCCGCGGTGGGGGTGGCGGGCACGGCGTCGTAGCTGACCTTGCCCGAGAGCAGGCCTGGCGTGGCGGGGCCGGGGTCATCGCCCCCTCCACCGCCGCCCCCGCTGCTGCCTCCGCCGCCGCAGGCCGCGATCAGCAGCGCCGCCGCCAGGGCGGCAGCGCGGGCGGCAAGGCTGCGCGCGGGGCGCGGGCCGACGGGGTGTGTCTTCTGGGGCCATCGGGGCATGGCGTTCTCCGTGGTGAGCGGCCGGGAGCGGCCGGGCCCGGCGATGGTAAGGCAAATGGGCTGGAACCCTTCAGGGCAGCAAGTCCAACGCGTGCATGTAGCGCGGCTGCACCATGAGTTCGTCCCAGGCCTGCGGCAACGTCTCGGGCAGCAGCGCCAGGCGGCGCTCTTCACTCGCGCTGCTGGCCTGCCAGCGGCCCTGCGCGGCGGCGACGGCGAGGCCGTCGATCAGCGCGTCCACCGCCTCGCCCTCGCCCAGGCTCTGGTTGCACAGCAGCACTAGGTCGCAGCCGGCGGTGAGCGCCGCCACGGCGGCATCGGCATAGCCCACCAGCTGGCCGTCGATGCGGCGCGCGCCCTCCATGCTCAGGTCGTCGCTGAAGATGGCGCCGCCAAAGCCGAGCTGGCGGCGCAGGATGTCCTGCAGCCACTTCTGCGAAAAACCCGCCGGCCGGCTGTCCACCCGGGGGTAGATGACATGGGCCGGCATGACGCTGGCGAGCACGCTCGACAGCCAGCCGTAGGGCGCGGCGTCGTCGTGCAGGATGGCCTTCAGGCTGCGCCGGTCCACCGGCACCTCGGTGTGTGAATCGGCCGCCACGTGGCCGTGCCCCGGGAAGTGCTTGCCGCAGTTGGCCATGCCCGCCTGCAGCAGGCCCAGCATCAGCGCGCGCGACAGCGCCGCCACCACGCGCGGGTCGCCGTGGAAGGCCCGGTCGCCGATCACGGTGCTGCGCGAGGCGTCCGCCTGGGGGGCTTGGTCCTTCCAGTCCAGGTCCAGCACGGGGGTGAAGGAAAAATCCACCCCGCAGGCGCGCAGCTCGCTGGCCAGCACGTAGCCGGCCGCCGTGGCGGCGTCCAGGGCGCGCAGGGCGCCGCTGCCTTCGCGGTGCCTGCTGCCGCGGCCGTCGTCCATCCACAGCTCGCCCAGGGCGCGCATGGCCGGCAGGTGGGTGAAGCCGTCGGTGCGAAAGCGCTGCACGCGCCCGCCCTCGTGGTCCACGCAGATCAGCAGGTCCTCGCGCACCTCCTTGATGGCGGCGGTCAGCTCCAGCAGCTGGCGGCGGTGCATCCAGTTGCGCGCAAACAGGATGACGCCGCCCACCAGCGGGTGCGCCAGGCGCCGGCGGTCGGCAGCGGACAGGGACGTGCCAGCCACGTCGATGATCAGGGGGGCGTGTTCGGTCATGGAAGGTGAGGCTCTTTGATTGATAGCTGGAAACCGTTGACCAGCGAGGGATTGAGGCGGTTTTCAGGCAAAACCCGCAGGGCCTGGCGCGCCCGGCAGGCGCTCGACCACGCAGAAGCTCGCGGCGTATTCGCTCTCGTCGGTGACGCTCAGGTGGCAGCGCAGGCCGCGCGCGTCGAACCATTCGGCCAGCGCGCCGTGCAGCACGATGGCCGGCTGGCCGCTGGCCAGGTTGACCACCTCGCAGTCGCGCCAGGTCATGGGCATGCGCATCCCCAGGCCGATGGCTTTGCTGAAGGCCTCCTTGGCGGAGAAGCGCGTGGCCAGGTAGCGCACGCCGCGCTCGGGCCAGCGCTGGCTGCGCGCCTGCCAGGCGGCCAGCTCGCCGCTGGCCAGCACGCGTTCGGCAAAGCGCTCGCCGTGGCGCCCGAGGCTGGCGCGGATGCGGCGCACGTCGCAGATGTCAGTGCCTATGCCGTAGATCATGGATATGGGTCAAATACCGCCAAAACCCTTGTCGCACATGGACAGATAGCTACTTTTTCAGGAGCCCCTGCCCGCCATCCCGGCGTCGATGCACTGCTGGTACGCGTGCACCGCGCCGGCGTAGCCCAGCTCCAGCGCGTCGGCCACGAAGGCGTGGCCGATGGACACCTCCAGCAGCCCGGGCACCCGGGCGACGAAGGCGGCCAGGTTGTGCTGGTTCAGGTCGTGCCCGGCATTCACGCCCAGGCCCGCATCCAGCGCCGCCTGCGCGGCGGCGGCGTAGCACTGCAGCTGCTCGTCCTGCTGTGGCGTGCCCCAGGCGGCGGCGTAGGGCTCGGTGTAGAGCTCGACGCGGTCGGCGCCCACAGCGCGCGCGGCGGCCATCTGGCCGGGCACGGCGTCCATGAACAGGCTGACGCGCACCCCCAGGCCGCGGCACTCGGCCACCAGGGGCGCCAGGCGCTCGGCGTCCGCGGGGAAGCTCCAGCCGTGGTCGCTGGTGAACTGGTCCTCGCTGTCGGGCACGAAGGTGGCCTGGCTCGGGCGCACGCTGCGGATGAAGTCCATCAGGTTCTGCGTCGGGTTGCCCTCGATGTTGAACTCACGTTCGGGCCAGTCCTTGAGCAGCGCGGCCAGCGTGTGCACATCGCCGGGGCGGATGTGGCGCCCGTCGGGGCGCGGGTGCACGGTGATGCCCTGGGCGCCCGCGGCCAGGCACAGCTGGGCGGCGCGGGCGACGTTCGGAATGTCCAGGTGGCGCGTGTTGCGCACCAGCGCGACCTTGTTGACGTTGACGGACAGCGCGGTGCGCGGGGGGTGGTTGGTCATAAAGATTGGAGGTCCATCATGAGCTGGCGCGTGCGCAGCAGCGGCGCGCCGCAATGGTATTGCAGCACGGCGCGCAGCTGGGCCTTGAGCTCGCCGGCCACGGCGGCGCTGGCGCGCAGCACGGCCGGGTAGGCGCCTTCGCCGTCACCCTCGCGCAGCGCCCCGGCCAGCTCCAGCCACTGCGCACCCGAACAGCTGGCCCGGTCCATGGGGCCGGCGGCGCGCAGGCCGCCCTCGGGCACCAGGGTGTAGGCCGCCTCGGGGCGCAGCGGGACCAGCGTCGCCGTCTCCACGTCCAGCGCCGGCAGCAGGCCGATGGCGCGCAGCAGCACCAGTTCGAACGCGCGCAGCACCGGCTCCAGCACCTCGCCGTGCGCACCGCCGCCCAGCACGCGCACCACGCCGACATAGACGTCGAACAGCGCCGCGTGCGGGTCCTCGCGCGCCAGCAGGCGCATCAGCAACTCGTTCAGGTACAGGCCCGACAGGAGGGCGTCCCCGGTCGGCATGACGTGGCCGCCCGCCCATTCGGCGCCGCGCAGGGAATGGATTTCGCCATGCCCGCCGGTCACGGCATAGGCCACGCGCAGCGGCTGCAGAGGCAGCAGCACGGGGCGGAAGTTGGACGTCGGCTTCTTCGCCCCCTTGGCCGCCAGGCCCACCCGGCCGTGGTGGCGCGTGAAAGTCTCCAGGATCAGGCTGGACTCGCTCCAGTCATAGCTGTGCAGCACGTAGGCGGGTTCGTCCGAAACGCGACGCGCAGCGGCCATCACTCATACCCGAACGAGCGCACGCGCGCCTCGTCGTCGGCCCAGCCCGAGCGCACCTTGACCCAGACCTCCAGGAAGACCTTGGCGTCCAGCAGCCGCTCGAGCTCCTGGCGGGCCTCGGTGCTGATGCGCTTGAGGCGCTCGCCGCCTTCGCCGATGATCATGGCCTTGTGGCTGTCGCGCTCGACCACGATGCTGGCGGCGATGCGCACGAAGCGCTTGTGGCGCGGGCTGGGCTCCTCCTGCCAGCTGTCGATGATCACGGTGGAGGTGTAGGGCAGCTCGTCGCCGGTGAAGCGAAACAGCTTCTCGCGCACGGCCTCGGAGGCCATGAATTTCTCCGGCCGGTCGGTCAGCTCGTCCTCGGCATACCACCAGGGCTGCTCGGGCAGGTAGCGCTCGACGATGCCCAGCAGCCGCTCGATGTCGCGCCGGTTCTTGGCCGACATGGGCACGTATTCGGCGAACGGGTGGCGCTCCTGCATGCTCTTGAGCCACGGCGCGATCTCGGCGCGGCGGTGCACGGTATCGAGCTTGTTGGCCACCAGCAGCGTGGGGATGCCCGGCTTGAACAGGCTCAGCACCTTGGCGTCCTGCAGCGTGAAGCTGCCGGCCTCGACCACGAACAGGATCACGTCCACGTCGCCGATGGCGCCCA